>CADBQE010000053.1 GCA_902796695.1 uncultured Lachnospiraceae bacterium | reverse complement strand
TGAAAGGAAATTACATATGAAGAACGTAGTCGTGGGACAGTCCGGCGGACCTTCCTCCGTCATCAACAGTTCACTGGCCGGCGTATACTGCCGGGCCAAAGCCCTGGGCGCGGATAAAGTTTACGGCATGCGCAACGGGATCCAGGGTTTTCTGCAGGAGTCCCTGGTGGACCTGGACACGGTGCTGGGCAGCAATGAGCTGGTAAAGCTGCTGCGCAAGACCCCGGCGGCATTTCTGGGCTCCTGCCGCTTCAAACTGCCGGATCCGGAGAAGGATCCCGCCGTATTTGAAAAGATTTTCGACCTGCTGAACAAATACGAAATCAAAGCGTTCATCTACATCGGCGGCAACGATTCCATGGATACCATCCGCAAGCTGACGGACTACGGTCAGGCGGTGCATTCCGACATCTGCTTCGTGGGCGCGCCGAAGACGATCGACAACGACCTGGCGGAAACGGACCACACGCCCGGCTACGGCAGCGCGGCCAAGTTCATTGCCGCGATGACCAAGGAAGCGATCCGCGATGAAGTGGTGTACAGCACCAACAAGACCATCTATATCATGGAGATCATGGGCCGCAACGCCGGCTGGCTGACCGCAGCTTCCGCACTGGCCCGCGGGACCGACTGCGAGGGCCCGGACCTGATCTATCTGCCGGAAGTGCCGTTTGATCTGACCGCGTTCCGGAACAAGGTCGCGGCGCTGCTGGAAAAGAAGAACAACCTGATGATCGCCGTTTCCGAGGGCATCCACGACAAGGACGGCAAATACATCTGCGAATATGCCTCCGCGGACAAGGCGGTGGACGCGTTCGGCCACAAGCAGATGGGCGGGACCGCCACGTATCTGTGCTCCTTCTGCGAGGGCGAATTCGGCTGCAAGACCCGCGCGATCGAATTTTCCACCCTGCAGCGCTGCGCGGCTCACTTTGCTTCCCAGACAGACGTGAACGAGGCATTCCGCTCCGGCGACAAGGCCGTGGAAGCGGCGCTGTCCGGCCGCACCGGTCTGATGGCCACCCTGCTGCGCGCCAACGAAGTCCCTTATGTCTGCGAGATCGGACTGGCGGACGTCCATCATATCTCCAATGTGGAGCGGCTGGTGCCCGTGGAATGGATCACGGAGGACGGCAGCCAGATCGGAGAAGAATTTATCCGCTACGCGCTGCCGCTGATCCAGGGCGAGAGCCTGCCGGTCATCGAGAACGGCCTGCCGAAGCACCTGGTACTGTCGTAAAAAAATCCCGGAGATGCCATGAAAAGACTGATCTGCCCCCTGATCGGAGTATTGACAATGTGCCTGTTATTTACCGGCTGCGGAAAGAATAAGCCGATTGCGTCGCTGGAATATCTGAGCTACGACTTTACGGAAAATATGTCCCGGTACGGATCGGGCCGGCTGGAGATCAGCCTGAAAAACGGCGTCTATACGGCGGTGGTGAAGCCTGTCGACGAGCCGGATGAAGCGGCCCGGACCGTGCGGCTGGCGCCGGAAAAAGTGCAGGCTCTCGTCGACATGCTCGACCGGTATAATGTGGGAAGCTGGGACGGCTTCAATAAAAACAACCGGAACGTGCTGGACGGCCGCTCCTTCTCCCTGTATATCCGGAAGGCGGACGGGCAGGATATCAGCGCACACGGCTATATGAAGTGGCCGGACCACTACAGCGAAGTGTCCGGCGCCCTGAAAGACCTGATGAAGGAGCTGGCGGGAGAATAATATGTTTACCTATGCAGTGCCGTGTCATTTCGGACTGGAAGCAGTCTGCCGGCGGGAAATTCAGGACCTGGGCTACGAGATCGCCCGGGTCGAGGACGGACGCGTCTTCTTTACGGGAGACGCGGAGGCCGGCGTGCTGGCCAACCTCTCGCTCCGTACCGCGGAGCGGGTCCTGCTGGTGGTCGGAGAATTTACGGCGGAGACCTACGACGAGCTTTTCGAAGCCACGAAAGCGCTGCCCTGGGAGCAGTATCTGCCCCGGGACGCGCACTTCTGGGTAGCCAAGGCAACCTCGATCCGGAGCAGACTGTTCAGCCCGTCCGATATCCAGTCCGTTATGAAAAAAGCCATGGTGGAGCGCCTGAAGAGCGCCTATCATCTGACGGTATTCCCGGAGACCGGCGCGGCCTATCCCGTCCGCGTGGGACTGATGAAGGACCGGGTCACGGTGGGCCTGGACCTCTCCGGCGATTCGCTGCACAAGCGCGGATACCGGAAACTGGTCAGCAAAGCGCCTCTTACGGAAACGCTGGCGGCCGCCCTGCTGGACTTAACGCCCTGGCGGGCGGACCGCATTCTGGTGGATCCGTTCTGCGGCAGCGGCACCTTCGCCATCGAAGCGGCCCGGAAAGCCGCGGGGATCGCGGCGGGGCTGCAGCGGACCTTCACGGCCGAACAGTGGCCGCATCTGTTCCCGGAACAGATCTGGAAGGAATGGCGTGAAGACCTGGCTTCGCGGATCGACAGGAGCGTGCGCCCGGATATCCAGGCCTACGACCTGGATGAATCCGTCATCAAGGCCGCGCGCGAAAATGCCCGGCTGGCCGGCGTCGCGGACATGATCCATTTCCAGGTCCGGGATGTGAAGGACTTAAGTCACAGCAAAAAATACGGATTTATTCTGACCAATCCTCCTTACGGCGAACGTCTGGAGGAGAAGGCCGCGCTTCCCGCCCTCTACCGGACGCTGGGCGAGCGTTTTGCCGCCCTGGACGCCTGGTCCTGCTATGTCATCACCTCCTATGAGGGGATCGAGCAGGCCTTCGGCCGGAAAGCGGATAAAAACCGCAAAATCTACAACGGAATGATGAAAACCTATTTCTACGAGTTCAGGGGCCCCAGACCGCCCCGCCCAGCCGGAGGTGAACAGCATGAAACAACTCGTCCTGGCCAGTCACAATCAGAATAAAGTCCGGGAGATCCGGGAACTTCTGGCGGGGGAACCCGTGGAGGTCCTGAGCCTGTCCGATATCGGATGGACCCGGGAAATCGAGGAAAACGGGGAAACTTTTGAGGAAAATGCCCTGATCAAGGCGAATGCCGTATTTGCCGAAACGGGCCGCGCCGTTCTGGCGGACGACTCCGGCCTGTCCGTGGAAGCCATGGGCGGCGCACCCGGCGTGTATTCCGCCCGCTATATGGGGGAGGAAGTCCCGTATTCGGTCAAGAATCAGGCCATCGTGGACCTGCTGGCCCGGGTGCCGGAAAAAGGCCGCGGTGCCGCGTTCGTATGCGTGATGGCCTTTGTGCGGCCCGACCGGAAAGGCCGCCCGGTCCGGAGCACCGCCCGGGGGACCGTGGAAGGCCGCATCGCGCGGGAAGCGGCGGGAACCGGCGGCTTCGGCTACGATCCCATCTTTTTCCTGCCGGACAGAAACCGTACCATGGCGGAACTGACCGCCGCGGAAAAGAATATCATCAGCCACCGGGGGAGAGCCGTCCGCGCGATCCTGCCGGAAATCATCAAGTGGGCCAGAAGCTGAGACCGTGCCGGTCCCGAGCCTGTGCCCCGGAAAAAGGAGGTCAAGATGCGCAAAGAGTTTACATTCCCTTCATCCGATAAAAAGACGACCATCCACGGATTCTGGTGGATCCCGGAGGGCGAGCCCCGCGCCGTGGTCCAGCTGGTCCACGGCATGGAGGAGCATATCAGCCGCTACGACGGCGTGGCGCAGTTCCTGAACGAACACGGCTTCGCGGTGATCGGCCACGATCATCTGGGCCACGGCGCTTCCGTGACGGATGACTCCGAAAACGGCTATTTCGCGGCGGAAAAAGGACACCACTGCGTCCTGAAGGATATGAGAAGCGTCACCCGCATGGCGGAGGAAGCCTACCCGGGCAAGCCGATCTTCATGCTGGGCCACAGCATGGGCTCGTTCTTCGCCCGCCGCTATATCACGCTGTATCCGAACGTGCTGTCCGGCCTGATCTTAAGCGGCACCGGCTATAAGCCGTACATGCTGGTGCATGTGGGCAAGCGGCTGGCGCAGCTGATCGGAAAGGTCAAGGGCGACCATTTCCGCAGCAAGCTGGTGGAGACCACAGCGCTTGGCAGTGCCCCGCTCGAAGCCTGGCTGTGCTCGGATCAGGCTGTGGTGGATGCCTACCGGGCCGATCCGCTCTGCGGCCGTCCGTTTACGGTCGGCGCGTTCAAGGATTTCTTCCGCCTGATGGAAGAACTGGCGCTGGGCAAGGACTTAAACCGGGTGCCCAGGGATCTTCCGATCCTGCTGATCGCGGGCATGAAGGACCCGGTGGGCGACAATTCCAAAGGCGTGCTCAAAGTTTACAACCGCTATAAAGCCAGAGATTTCAAGGACGTGGACGTGATCTTTTACCGCGACGACCTGCATGAGATCTTAAACGGCGTCAAAAAAGAAGACGTTCTGCGGGATGTGCTGCGCTTCCTGGATGAAAGGGTATGACGTCCATGACGATACGGGAACAGACAGAAGCGCTGGAGCGCCAGACGCTCAGCCCCTATGCTTCACTCAGCGCCGCGAGCCTGGGCCGCGACTTTCCGGACGAGCCCTGCCCGATCCGAACCTGCTACCAGCGGGACCGCGACCGGATCCTGCACAGCAAGGCCTTCCGGCGGCTGAAAAATAAAACGCAGGTCTTCCTGGCCCCCGCCGGCGCGCATTACCGCACCCGCCTGACCCATACGCTGGAGGTCCAGCAGATCTCCCGCACGGTGGCGCGTGCCCTGCGCCTGAACGAGGACCTCACGGAAGCCATTGCGCTCGCGCACGATCTGGGCCATACGCCCTTCGGTCATGCGGGTGAGCGGGCCTTGAACGCGCTCTGCCCCGAAGGCTTTTCGCATTACGATCAGGGCCTGCGCGTGGTGGAACTGCTGGAAAAGGACGGCCGCGGCCTGAACCTGACCAAGGAAGTCAGGGACGGCATCTATCATCACCGCGTAAACGGCACGCCCATGACACTGGAAGGCAAGGTCGTGCAGCTGTGCGACAAGATCGCCTATATCAGCCACGACATCGACGACGCCATGCGCGCGGGACTTCTGAGCGAGGAAATGCTGCCCCGCGAGTATACCGCGGTGCTGGGCCATACCGTGCGCGAACGGCTGGATACGATGGTGCACGGGATCATCGATTACAGCCTGGGCCAGCCCAAAGTGGATGTGACGCCGCGCGTAAAGGACGCCGTAGCGGGCCTGCGCAGCTTCATGTTCAACCATCTGTACATCAACAGCGCGGCCAAGACCGAAGAGGGAAAGGCCCAGCTGCTCTTAAAGAGCCTGTACGAGTACTATATCGAGCACGATACGGAGCTTCCCCGCGAATATGTGGAAGCGGTCTGGATCCGCGGCGAATCCTGGAGCCGGGCCGTGTGCGATTACATCTCCGGCATGACGGATGAATATGCCATGGACCGCTACAAGGAGCTCTTCCTCCCGCGTCCCTGGGAATACTGATCCCCGCACTGCCGGACCGCAGATAAGATAAAGGAACAAGATGCCTGTATACCCGAAGGAAATTATTGACGAGATCCGCACGCGCACCGATATCGTGAAGGTCGTGGGATCCCGGATCAAACTGGAACGGCGGGGCGCCAATTATTTTGCGTGCTGTCCGTTCCACAGCGAAAAGACCCCTTCCTTCAGTGTGTCTTCTTCCCGGCAGATGTATTACTGTTTCGGCTGCCAGGCCGGCGGCGACGTGATCTCTTTTGTCCAGAACTACGATAATGTGAGCTTCACGGAAGCCGTGACCGAACTGGCGCGCCAGGCGGGCATTGCGCTGCCGCAGCGGGAAATGAGCGGCGCGGAGAAAAAACAGCAGGAGAGACGGGAACGGCTGGTGACCTTAAACGGGGAAGCCGCCCTGTTTTATTATTATCAGCTCCGCAGCCCGGAAGGCGCAAAGGGCATGGCATATTTCACCCGCCGGGGACTGACGCCGGAGACCATGAAGCGCTTCGGCCTCGGATATGCCGGCGA
The DNA here is from genome assembly GCA_902796695.1 of uncultured Lachnospiraceae bacterium. GTDB lineage: Bacteria > Bacillota > Clostridia > Lachnospirales > Lachnospiraceae > UBA6987. Next base: position 827 of record CADBQE010000053.1, on the reverse strand, counting down.
GTCCTGGGACGCGCTGTACCGCTATCTGAAAAACAAGGGATACAGCGATGAAGAACTCCGGGACAGCGGGCTGGTGCGCTTTAAGGACGACCGCGGCGGCCGCGATTATTTCCATAACCGGGTCATGTTTCCGATCATTGACACCCGCAGACGCGTTCTGGGCTTTGCCGCGCGGCTGCTGGAGCCCGGTGAGCCCAAATATCTCAATACCCCGGAAACGGCGGTCTTTGAAAAGGGCCGCGTCCTGTACGGCCTGAATCTGGCCCGCGGCAGCAAGCGTCCGTATATGCTGCTCTGCGAAGGCAATATGGATGTGATCGCCATGCACCAGGCGGGCTTTGACAGCGCGGTGGCCTCACAGGGCACGTCCCTGACGGAAAAGCATCTGCCCCTGCTCAAGCGCCTGGATAAACCGGTCATGCTGTGCTATGACAGCGACAGCGCGGGCGTCAAAGCGGCCATGCGCGCGATCCCGCTGCTGCGGAGCGCCGGCGTGGAAGCCCGGGTGGTGAAGCTTTCCCCGTATAAGGACCCGGATGAATTCATCGTGCATGAAGGCGCGGATGCGTTCGAAGAGCGGATCCGCGAAGCGGAAAACGGATTCCTGTTCCAGTCCGACATCTGGCGGGGACAGTTCGATATGAACAATCCGGCGGAGCGCACCTCGTTCCACAGACGCGTCGCGGAGGAACTGACTTCCTTCCCGGACGCCATCGAGCGGGAAAACTATCTCTCCGCCGTCTGCGCCAGGCATCAGATCCCGCAGGAACCGCTGCGGCAGCTGGTCTCGGGACTGGGCAACCGGCGGTATACGGCGGAAATTCAGG
>CADBQE010000052.1 GCA_902796695.1 uncultured Lachnospiraceae bacterium | reverse complement strand
GGAGACCGCATGCGCACCATCAAAACCGTTTACAAAATAGGGCAGGGTCCCTCCAGTTCCCACACGGTCGGGCCGTTCCGCGCCGCCCGGTGGTTCCTGAACCATTATCCGGAGGCCGACTCCTATGAAGTTACGCTCTTCGGCTCGCTGGCCTTCACCGGCGAGGGCCACGGGACGGGGAAGGCCATCCGGCGCGTCCTGCCCGACGCCCGGCTCATTTTCGATAAGGAGACCGAAGACCTGCCCCACCCCAACACCATGCTGTTCAAGGCCTTCCGGGGCGGGCAGCTGCTGGGCGAAAAGCAGATCATGAGCATCGGCGGCGGCTCCATCCGCTGGCCGGGGGAATGGCATGAAGAGGACCGCGACATCTATCCCCAGAAGAACCTGGGCGAGATGCTCTACTACTGCTATCAGGAAGGCATCCGCCTGCTGGACCTGATCAAACGGACCGAAGGACCGGGCCTGACGCCTTACCTGGCCAATATCTGGGCGGCGATGCGCGAATCCATCGAGCGGAGCATGCAGGCGGAGGGCGTGCTGCCCGGCGGACTCAATATCATCCGGCGGGCCAACGACCTGCTGTATACCCGCTGCTACAACGAGAGCCCGGATGTGACCATGAACCGCACCATTGCGGCCTACGCGTTCGCCGTCAGCGAAGAAAATGCTTCGGAAGGCGTTGTCGTGACCGCGCCGACCTGCGGCGCCTGCGGCGTGCTGCCGGCTGTTCTGTATTATATGCAGGAAGACCGGGGCTTCCCGGAAGAAGAGATCCTGGATGCGCTTGCGGTGGCTGCGCTGATCGGCAATGTGATCCGCACCAATGCCTCGATCTCCGGTGCGGAGTGCGGCTGCCAGGCCGAGATCGGCTCCGCCTGCTCCATGGCGGCGGCGGCTCTGGCCGCTTTATATAAGCTCGAAGACAGCCAGATCGAATATGCCGCGGAAATCGCGATGGAGCATTCCCTGGGCCTGACCTGTGATCCCGTGAACGGCCTCGTGCAGATCCCCTGCATCGAGCGGAACGCGGTGGCCGCCATGCGTGCCATCACTTCCGTCAATCTTTCGCGCTTCCTGACCGGCACCCGGAAGATTTCCTTTGACGAGGTCGTCCAGACCATGTACCGGACCGGACGGGATATGAATAAAAAATACCGCGAGACCTCTCACGGCGGACTCGCGGCTTTATATCATCCCGAAACGGACTGAGATTCGGACCGGTCGCGGGCCGGTCTTTTTTTGTACGAAAAAAGGACGGGATGAAACCGAACTTCACCCGCCCGGAAGTTTTCCTGCCGTCCCGCCGATTTTCCGTATAAACGGAGATCACGCCCTTTTTCCCGACCCAAAACCGTACAGGATAACGGATAACCGAGTAAAAATAACGGAAAACACAGACTGTAAACCGGAACGATCCTGATTTAAAAATGTTCTGCAAGAGAACAGGTTGGCGGGACGGCAGCGGAAAAATGTCCTGCGTATTGTTATGCGTCCACTTCAAACCGCAGGGTGGTGTTGAGGATATCGAGCGCGTTCTGGGCCCGCGCGAGCTCATCGGCGGCCGCTTCGTAATCCGCCGTCACCTGCTCCGGGTCGTAATTGATAAGCGTGTATTCGACCAGATTGCTGTTGTAGCGGGTCACACGCGTCCGGGGCAGAACATCCTTCATAAGAGCCAGCTTGTTCTTGCGGGCCGTCAGCTGGGGCAGGTAAACCAGCATCTGGTCCACGGTCATGGCAAAGCCGGGGACTTCCGTGCCGCAGTTAAAGACATTCAGCGCATGTTTGACCCGCCGGATCTTTTCTTCCAGCGCCAGCATGGCGTCGCGACAGGCCGCGTAATCGTAAGCGGGCCGCAGGTCTTCTTCTTTTTCTCCCACGGAGATCGTGAACTGTCTGCTCTGGTTCTCACGGTTCTCCAGGGAAGCCAGTTCTTCTTTCAGTTTGCGCAGATATTTTGCCGCTTCGGCGGATGTCATCAGCATCGGTTTTCCTCCTGTCCGCTGTTTTTGTTCCCTGCTATTATACGGCCGCCCCTGTCGGAAAATCAACACTTTTCGGGCGGTTTTGCCTTTACAAAGATCTCCGTTTCCGCTACAATATATTCGAAAATATGCACTGCCCGACCAGGGTATCGATCCAAGGAGGTAACACGATGGGCAAATCCAATACATTAGCAGCCATGATGGCAGGCGCGGCTATGGCCGCCGGCCGGATGTACCTGAAAAAACACTCCCGCGAGCAGCAGCCCGCTTCCGCTTCCGATCCGCTGGACGCGGAACTGGACAGCTTAAAGAACAGCGCGGCCGAGGAAGAGCGCTCCTGGCACGCCACCTACACGATCGACGGGGAAGAACTGGACACGGATGAGATCCGTGCCCGCTTCAAAGAAGAAGCCTCCAAAGCCATGGACCGTTTCCGCGAAGACGCGAAGGAAGCCTCCGAAGACATCCTGACCGGCTTAAAGAAAGCGCTGGCTGACGTCCGGGAAGCGGTGGAAGGCGCTAAAAAAGCCGCCGCGGAGCGCAAAGCCGCGGCTCAGGATGCGGCCGCCTCCGATCCGGTCGATGCCGCCTTCACCGAATTCAAAGAGGCAGCTCAGGATATCAAAGACGATATCGCGCAGACCGTGGAAGAAGTAAAAGACGCGGCGAACCGTCAGGACTGATTCCTTCAGCCTGTCTTATCCGCAGAAAAGGAGCCCCGGGCACCGGTAATGATGCCCGAGGCTCCCTTTTTATGCTCTCCTGCCGGCTCAGGGTTCAGCCGGCGGCGAAGCATGAGCCGGAACGCTTAGTTCCCGAAATAGTTCTTTGCCGCCTGGTTGTACAGATACAGGGCCTTCATGCAGGTGATAAGATCCTGATTGCTGCTCGCATCCAGTACTTTGTTCGCGTAGGTCAGCGCCGCCACTTTAAAGGTACAGGAGCTGCTGCCGTAGCTGACTTTGACCGTATGCAGTACGCTCAGATCTTTGGCGGCAATGCCGGGAATACTGACATAATAGTCGCTGCCGCTGGCCTTGACCGACAGAGACTTGCCGTCCATGACCGCCGTCACCTTTTTGGAGAATTTCAGCTGCAGTTCGGTGTCGCCTTCCAGGTTGAGCGCCATGCTCTTGTAACCCAGTTTTGTTTCCGCATCGGACGGAATCGTCCCATCCATCGCGGGATCCTTTGTCACGGCGGCCGTTTCAGCGGTCAGGAAACCTTCGGGATTGGCCGGATCGTCCAGTCTGAACTTGAAATACTTCTGGGCGGCCCCGCCGTAGTTCAGCAGCGCCCTGGCCAGCCGGATCGTTTTTACCGCGGTGGAATGATACATGGCATATTCCGCCCAGTCATATACCTTCACCGTATATGCGGTCCCGTTAGCCGTTCCGACAGCGGTCGTCTGGGACACGGCGAATTCTTTGCCGGACGCATCCAGGATCTTAAGCGTCAGCGGGCAGGTCATCTCCTTGGCTGCGATCATGTCATAGACCAGCGTAAACTCTTTCGTGCTGCTGTTGTAGCCGTGAGCCGCGTCGCGGATCAGATCCAGGTTCACGGTCTTCGTCGATTCTCCCTGGAATTTCAGCGTAGCTTTGACTGCCGCATCCGGAACGGTCACGCGCAGACGGATGCCCAGCCGGCCTTCCAGCTCCAGTGAGCAGCCTTTGACCACGGCGTTCGGCTGCACCGTCAGCGTGCCGTAGGGTGACGTGATAGTCTTTCCGGCACTGTTGGTCACCCGGCAGCGGTACTGCCAGGCATTGTATTTATTCTGCGCGGTAAAGCTCAGCGTGGCTTTGTTTGCCGAACTGAAGCCGGAATTGGTCCAGCTCCCGCCGGGCGACCGGTACTGCCACTGATAGGTCAGGCCGCTGCCTGTCGCCGCGACGGTGAATTTGGCTGTTTTTCCGACATCCGCGCTGACATTCGCCGGGATCTTGGTAAAGTGGAAATCCGACCAGGTCACTTCCACGGAGTCGGACGGCAGGGAATCGTACTCGCTCCCTTTGGAGGAAAGGACCGTGACGCGGTAAAGACAGGTTCCGGAAGGTGCCGCCAGATGGCTGGTGGAAGTCGTCCCTGCGGGGACGGATGCTGCGACCGTCCAGCTGCTGTCGGACGCTTTCTTATACTCCAGCTGATAGCCGCCGGCCCCCGTCACCGGGAACCAGGAAACGGAAGGGACTCCGTAGATCTCGGCCGTTGTATTGATGCCGGTACTGCTCAGCTTGCAGGGGACGTCCGTCCCGCCTGAGGAGGAAAGAACGGAATCAAAATCCGGTGACTCACCGGAGACGGATACGATCTGGTAACGGCGTGTTTCTTCCGCCACTGCCGTCGTATCCACAAAACTACGGCTCGTCGACGTGGTCGTGCGCAGCGTCCAGCTGCCGGACTGCTCCTTGCTGTAGATCTTATACTGCGCGGCCCCTGTATCGGCCCAGGAAATGATCGGTTTCCCGCTGTCCCGGTATCCGTACATGGTGATCTCAGCATTCGGAAGCCTTCCGTGGGCCTCCGCCAGCTCTGAATAGAATTTTTGTCCCGTGCTGTCCGTGGCGACCACCTTGAAGGTATAATACGTTTCCGGATCCGCCGTCTTGTCCGTGTGCGACGTAGTGCTTCCGCTCACGGATTTGATCTTGGTCCAGTTGGATTCCACGTTCAGGTCCAGATAGTTCGGGCAGCGATAGATGTCAAACGAGGAGATGTTCGACAGGCCCGATCCCGCCCAGGAGACCTTCGGATACAGCCCGTTCGTACCGGTCAGGGAAAAATCCGGTTCCTTTGTCGCTACGACCAGGGACGACGTCAGGTCCACGTGCAGCGCGGGCCGGATCCCCGTCATGGTACTGGCCGCATGCCGGGCATAGATATCCGTATAGACCGCATGGAGGGTAGAAGCATAATAGACCTGCAGGCCGGAAGAACGCATACCGCCTCCTTCGTCATTGTCTTCCACCGGAGTCCGCAGATAATAGGCCTTCATGCCGCTCGGTTTTCCCTGGGCGCAGGCATAATCCGTCGGGGATTCGGTCGGGATCACCACGGGATCCGCGAGCAGGCTGTCCCCGTAGTCTTCAAACTCTTCTTTGGAAAGCAGGAACACTGGATCCATCCTGTAATCCGACGGGCTGTCCGGGTTTGTGATCTTCGTGTTCTGGATCACGGCCTTCTCCGCGGTGCTGAAGGCGCTATTCAGGAAGTTGAAGCTGCCATAGCGTTCGAAGTACTCCGTTTTCGCATTCAGCCAGGCCCGGACCGTTGAAACAACATAATTGTTGACCCGGTAATCGACGTTCACCACGCTGTGCTGGTCTCCGCCCTGACTGGATTTATTGTCCAGATAATAATTGCAGAATTCCTGGGAGTCCAGGGTCTTGAGCGAAAGAACCAGTCCGGACGCCGGATCCAGTACGACCCATTCTATCGGCTCCCAGATGAAGTAATAAACCGTATTCAGCTGATAGCCGTTATATTCCTGATAGCTGTTCGATCCGGGCAAAGCAGTCGCCTGGCTGGGCCTGTACGCATGCAGGCGCACAGCCCGGTATTTGACGCCGCCGTAAGTAATGTCCGCATAATCCATCAGATCGTTGTTCTGCATGGTCGGATAGCTGTCCGCGTCACTCCCGGTATTCTTCGTGAAGTAAGGGTACTTCTTCCAGGATTTTGACACACCGTTCAGGCTGCTAATCAGTGAAGAATCCGTCACCTTAGTCTGCGGGTAGCTGCCGAACCGTACGATGTCGCCGGCTTTGCACGAGCCGGCAGCCCGGCCCGGCTGTGCCAGACAGCAGAACAGGATAAGGCAGATCAGGGAGAGAATCGGGATGCGGTACCGTTTCATTATCTTGTTCCTCCTTCATGTACCAGCTTTATTTGAAATAGGCTTTTGCCGCCTGATTGTACAGATACAGCGCTTTCATGGTCTTCACCAGATCGGCATTGGAGCTGTTCTGGATCGCTTTGTTCGCGTATGACAGGGCTGCCGCCTTGAAGGTGCCGGTGCTGCTGCCATAGGTTACTTTGACGGTCTGCATCCGGTCCAGATCCACGGCGGCGATCCCGGGAAGGCTGACATAATAATTGCTTCCCGATTTCTTGACCGTCAGCTTCTTGCCGTTCCCATCCACCGCCGTCACCTGTTTGGTGAAGGTCAGCCTCAGTTCGGTGTCGCCTTCCAGATTGAGAGCCATGCTCTTGTAGCCCAGTTTGGATTTGGCATTGG
>CADBQE010000051.1 GCA_902796695.1 uncultured Lachnospiraceae bacterium | reverse complement strand
CGCATCGGGTGAGTCCCGAATCGCTTGCCCGCGGCAGGTCGATCTGCGTCACGTCGCCGGTCAGGACCATGCGGGAATCCTCGCCCAGACGGGTCAGGGCCATTTTCAGCGTGGCAAGCGACGCGTTCTGGCCTTCGTCGATGATGATGCGCGCGTGGTTCAGCGTACGGCCGCGCATATAGGCCAGCGGCGCCACTTCCACCACGCCGTTTTCCCGCAGCTTGTCCGCCCGCTCCTGTCCGAACACGTCGCGCAGGGCATCATACAGCGGACGCAGATACGGATCCACCTTCTGCGCCAGATCGCCGGGCAGGAAGCCCAGCCGCTCCTCACCGGCCTCAATGGCCGGACGGGACATGATGATGCGCTCGATGGCGCCTTCTTTCAGTTCCTGCGCCGCCTGCGCGACCGCCAGATACGTCTTGCCGGTGCCGGCGGGGCCTATGCAGATGGTCACGGCTTTTTCCCGCAGCATTTCCACATAATTCTGCTGGCCGAAGGTCTTGCATTTGATCGGCAGCCCCCGGTAATTCATCGTGACCGCGTTTTCCATGGCTTTGAACAGGGAATCCAGAGAGCCCTCCCGTGCTTCCTCGATCAGGCGTTCCACGGTATCTTCCCTGAGTTCCTCCCCCTGGTGCGTCAGCTGGACCATGGCTTTCAGGATCGAAATGGCAGCAGCCCTGCTGCTTTCATCCCCGCCGATCTCCACCGCATCGCCGCGCAGGGTCAGGCTCACGCCCAGATCCCGCTCCAGCTTTCTGGCCCAGATATCCTGCGTGCCGAAAACGGCGCGCTGGTCTTCTATGTTTTTGAATTGAAACTCCCGCTGCATAAAAAAATCCTCTGCTGGTTTTCTTGCTATATTATAGTGAATCGGCTCTTTTATTTCAACCACTATCGCGGAGTCCGCGGCGTCCGGGCTGCGGCGGAGCGTTTAAAACCCGGCCAGAATCTTTTCCGACAGTTCTTCCGCTCTTACGTACCCTTCCCGAACCAGCTCATCCGCCGCTTTCAGAAGCGCGCCCCGAAAGCGGTCCTTCATGTCCCTCACGTGATTCATGGCCATCCGCTCGCCGATCCCGGCATCTTTTGCCGCCCGTCGGAACGAATCCTCCGTAACATTCCGTATATCCGTCTCCCCGCCGATACTGAACGCCAGCCTTCTTGTTCCGCCGGGATACACGCAGGTACTCACCAGATCATACGCGGGGGCCAGGCGTATCCCTTTCAGATCCGGACTGTACAGCAGGGAAAAATTCTTCAGATGCGCGTCCGTATTGCCCACCAGCCGGCAGAACACGATTCTGTCCCAAAGCTTCAGCTGATCCTCGATCGGATTGGCCGAAACCCGGCGGAGAAGCGCAAACATGCCCGCCAGATAGCCCTGAGACGGATCCTGCTCATATTTGCCGGAAGCACTTATTCCCAGTGCCTGAGCCATGTCTTCCTGATGAAGCCGCAAAGGAACCGGAAGCCCCTTAAGGCGCGGCGCCCGTTCCGTAAACAGCCGGTCATACCGCCTGACCGCGAGCAGGACTTCATGTTCCCGCCCCGCTCCGGTATTGATGATAAAGCTTTCCGGCACATCGATCCCCAGATAAAAAGCTGTTCTTTCGCAGAGCTGCTCATTTGCGACGATATCGTTCAGCCGGATATGGCTCTGCTTCACGATATGCGTGCTCGGAGCGGTTCCGACGGGAAGAAGCCACTGTTTGTTCGCCTCGTCATAGTACAAACCCACTTTTCCCGAGGCGCCCGTTAACGACAGATGCGACTGCAGTACCAGCTCCGCGGATTTGCCGGCTCCTTCCGCCGCCAGTGCCTGCACTTCCTCCATCGATAAAGCTCTGTAGGACGCCTCTTCTTCCCCGCCTTCCTCACTGATCCGGACCGCGCCCAGACATTCACAGCCGAGGCCGAACAGGATAGGCAGATAATCATCTTCATCCGTTCTCATCCGGGCGGCAAGCGTTCTGCGGATAAAGCCTTCCGGAAGAAGTCCCTCAAAGAAAGACTTCGTCTGAAGAGGCGAAAAAGGTTCCTTCCGCAGCGGCAGACTGACGGAAACAGGCACGGAATAAGGATCTTCCCGATAGGCTTCGCTGTAGGAAAAGCACGCATTCCGGCTGTTTTCTCCGCTTATGCAGCCCACCCGGATCCATTCTCCGTTCCTTTCCAGGTTTACGTCATAACGAATCATTTCCGCTTCCTCTCTCCTTCAGTTCCAGATCCAGTCCCAGAAGATTCGCCAGATGCAGGGCTTTTCCCAGTTCGACCGTTTCTTTTCCGTTCTCAAGATCCGACAGGAAACTGACGCTCATGCCGGAAACTTCCGACACGTAAACCTGCGTGTATCCCAGTTTCTTTCTGCGTTCTCTCAATTTGCTTCCGAATGATGATACATTGCTGACTTTCATACCGCCCTCACTTCGCCGTACGAACAAATATGTTGTTCCGGTGCGAGAATTTCGCCGTTCGGCGTAATTTGTCTGAGAGCATTATAAATCAGGCCGTACGGCGAAGTCAAGAAGGAAATTCCTTTTCACGATTTCCCGTGATACTGGCACTAAAAAAAGGGGGCGTTTCCGCCCCCTTCAAAAGCCCTTATCTGAATTTGCGCTTTCTTGCCGCTTCGGATTTTTTCTTGCGACGAACGCTGGGCTTTTCATAATGCTCGCGCTTACGGATCTCCTGCTGGATCCCGTCCTTGCCGCACTGACGCTTAAAGCGGCGCAGAGCATTGTCAAGGGACTCGCCTTCTTTAACAATAACGGTTGCCATTCTGTTTCACCCCTTTCGTCTTAAAATCCCGCGCTTTTGCGGCGCACGAATCAGTATAGCATAAATCCGGCCGGAGTCAAGTGTTTTTTGCATTTTGCGGGACTCCGGAATGCCCGGATCAAAGCAGTTCTTTCAGGAAGGACTGCGCCGATTCCAGCATGCGGTCGATGCCGGAAGGATCCTTGCCGCCGGCCTGGGCCATGTTCGGACGGCCGCCGCCGCCCCCGCCGACCAGCGGAGCCAGTTTGCGGATCAGATCGCCGGCCTTCGCACCCTTCGCGACCGCGCCTTCCGTGGCGGTTACGATCAGATTGACCTTGCCGCCCTCGGCGGAAGCCAGGACCACGACACCCTCGCCCAGCTGATCGCGCAGCTTGTCGCCCATGTTCCGCAGCCCGTTCATATCCAGGCCTTCCGCTTTCATGGCCAGCAGCTTCACGCCGCAGACGTCCTTT
>CADBQE010000050.1 GCA_902796695.1 uncultured Lachnospiraceae bacterium | reverse complement strand
GTTCTCTCTTCATGCTTCGTTTTGGAATAGACGAAGCGCTGGCTTCCGTACAGGCTGTAATAGCCGGACAGGATAAAGGACATGGCCACCGTAATGGTAAAGAACGGCAGGCCGACGCCGTGGAACATTTCCATGGCGATGAGCAACGCCGCGATGGGGCAGTTGGTCGCGCCCGCGAACAGCGCGATCATGCCGCAGGCCGCGCCGAGCGGGACCGGATACCCCGTCAGGCTCCCGAACAGCGCGCCGAAGCAGGCGCCGATACTCAGGGTCGGGACGATCTCGCCCCCCTTGAACCCGCCGCCGATCGCCAGGGCCGTAAAGCCCAGCTTCAGAATAAAATGCCAGGGCTTTGTTTCCCCCGCAAGCGCCTTTTCGATCAGGCCCGCGCCGGCGCCCGTATACTCCCGCGTCCCGATCAGCAGCGTAAGCCCCACGATCAGGCAGCCGGCCGCAAACGACCGCAGGTACGGATTCTTCAGATATTTTTTCGCCAGCTTTTCCGCCCCGTGGAAGCTTTCCACCAGCAGGATCGCCAGCACCGCGCACAGAAGGCCCAGCAGCACGGACAGCGCCAGATTCGCGGGGGCCAGTTCCGGAACGGTCTCTAACGGGAACTCCTCCGGCGCCACGCCCATGACCGTGGCGATCCCCGTCCCAATGAAGGCTGAAAACACGCAGGGGATCAGGGCCGAATAATAAAACACGCCCACGCTCGCGACCTCAATGCAGAAGATGGCCGCCGCCACCGGCGTACCGAACAGGGCGGCAAACAGCGCCGCCATGCCGCACATGACCGCCGTATGCCTGTCCTTCTCATCCAGGCGGAACAGTTCGCCCAGCCGCGCGCCCAGCCAGCCGCCCAGCTGCAGCGCCGCCCCCTCCCGGCCCACGGAGGCGCCGCCCAGATGGGACAGCACCGTGGAAACAAAAATCAGGAAGCCGGTCGGGACCGACACCTTCTCCTTTTCGGAAACGGCGGCCAGGATCATATTGGTGCCGCGGTTCTTCTCCTCTCCGGCCGCGCGGTACAGGAATACGATCAGCATCCCGATAAACGGAAGCAGAAAGATCAGCCGGCCGTCCGCCTGCTGCAGGGAAGCCGCCAGCCCGATGGCCCGCGCGAACAGCGCGCCCAGAACACCGCCCACACCGCCGCATATCAAGGAGATCCCGGTCCAGCGGAGCAGGTAGAGCATACTTTCTGTGATCGGATGTCGGGGAATAGTTTTTCTCATATCTCTGTTATAAAGGAGAAAGGCGTTCCGGTCAATTGTTTGCGAAAAAAAACCGGCCGGCAATTCCTTTTTTCTCCGGAATGTACTATAATATCAACGGTCTGTCGGCCCCGTTATATTTTTATTGGGGAAAAAATGCGCCGCGGCCCCTATTGGAGAATCCCGATGATCAGAAAACTTGTCCGCCAGATGCTGGCTGCCCAGATATTATCCGCCCTCACCGTATCCCTCTGTCTCCTGATCGACAACATCATGATCGGTCAGTTTCTGGGGGAAGACGCCATCGCCGCCTACGGACTGGCCAATCCGGTCCTGCTGCTGATCGGCGCCCTGGGCTCCATGCTGTCTGCCGGCGTTCAGGTGGTCTGCTCCCGCTCCCTCGGCATGGGGTCGCAGGAAGAGACCAATAAAGGGTATTCCTCCGCCATCGGCATCACGCTTGCCATCTCGGCGTTCTTTATGATCCTTGTGCTGCTGTTCCGGGATCCGCTCGCGAATCTGATGGGGGCCGGCCGGAATCCCATTCTGTACGACAATACCCGCGGCTATCTGGCCGGTTTCATCATCGGCGCGCCGGCTTCCATGGGGGCGCTGATCCTGGTGCCGTTCCTGCAGATGGCCGGCAAAAGCGGCCTGCTGATCGCGGCAGTCCTGGGCATGACCGCGGCCGATATTGTCTTCGACCTGCTGAGCGTGCTGGTCTTTCACGGCGGCATGTTCGGCATGGGGCTGGCCTCTTCTCTGAGCTATTACGTCGCCATGATGATCGGCGGCCTCTATTTCCTCTCGAAAAAATGCGTTTTCCGCTTCTCGCGGAACTACGTCACCCGGGCCAAGATCCTGGAGCTGCTCAAGGGCGGCGTGCCTTCCCTGTTTTCCATGGCCGCTTCCGTGATCCTGATCTTCGTGATGAACCAGCTGATCCTGCACTCGGAGGGCGGCAGCATGGCGGTCGCCGCGTTTACGGTCATCACCACGCTGGGCAATTCCAGCAACTGCATTTCCACGGGCATGAACGGGGTTTCCCTGACCCTGTCCGGCATTCTGTACAACGAAGAAGACCGGAACGGGCTGCGGGACATGCTTTCCTACCTGCTCCGGACCGCGGCGATGCTGGGCGTTGCCATGGGCATCCTGCTGTTTATCTTCGCGCCGCAGCTCGTGAGCCTGTTCATTAAGGAAGCGGGCGATACGCGGGATATGGCCGTGCACGGCCTGCGTCTTTTCGCGCCCGGTCTGGTTTTCTGCTGCATGACCAATGCGTTGAAAGGCGCCTATCAGGCCAGCGGCCGCCCGATCCTGACCGGCATCATCTCGATGGCCGAAGGCGCTCTGCTGCCGATCCTGGCCGGCGACGTGATGGGCCGCATCCGCGGCATCAACGGCCTCTGGCTGTATTTCCTGGGCGGCGAAGTCCTGATGCTGCTGTTCATCGGTGTCTACGTTGCCGTAAAAACCCACCGCACGCCTTTCAGTATGGAAAATCTCCTGCTGCTCCGCCCGGATTTCGGCGTAACGGCGGACGAACTCCTGGAAAAGGACATCCGCTCGATGGACGACGTCATCGATGCTTCCGTCGCCTCCGGGCAGTTCTGCCGGGAGCACGGCCAGCCCGTCCGCACCGCCAATCATATCGCGCTCTGTGTGGAGGAAATGGCCAGCAATACCGTGCAGCACGGGTTCCGGGAAGGGAAAAACAATGCGCTCTCGATCCGCATCCAGCACAAAGACGGCCGCTGGGTGCTGCGGTTCCGTGACGACTGCGGCTCATTCGATCCGGTCAGCTATGTCCCCACTTCCGACGACATTGCCTCCGGCATGGGCATCCGCCTCGTGATGAAGATGGCGGACGAAGTCCGTTACACCTACTCCATGAACCTGAACAACCTGACGGTGATCTTCCGGGAACAGCCCGATAAAAAAGGCGGGGCCGCCTGAGCCGGCACCGCCTTATCTCTGCCTT
>CADBQE010000049.1 GCA_902796695.1 uncultured Lachnospiraceae bacterium | reverse complement strand
GGCCACCGGTTATATCCGGGGCGAGATCCACGGGGCAAGCGCCATCTCGAATGCGTACCGCAACGGGGATATGGAAACTTATTACCGCCTGCTCGGTGTAAATCCTACCCGCGATACGCTGCCGGCCAAGTATGACAGCCGTGATTACAATTACATCACGTCTGTCAAGAACCAGAACCCCTACGGTTCCTGCTGGGCACATGCCGCCATGGCCAGTGTCGAGAGCTATATGATCTCTCACAACGTGCCTGTCGGAATGGGGGATGCGGCCACGACGAGCCTGAACCTGTCCGAAACGCAGCATGCATTCTTCACTTACTCTGCGGCGTATGATGCGGAAGGAATGACTGTCGGAGACAACTCCATCAGCCAGGACTCCTGCCTGGATCAGGGCGGCAACGGCGAATTCTCCGGCTATACGCTGATGCACTGGACCGGTGCCGCGGATGAATCCGTTAACGCGCTGCGGTACAGCAACGCCGCTCAGGTCAACAGCAGCGGCCTGGGCAGTGAATACGCCTATGAATACAACGTCAGCCATGTGCAGAATACCGTATGGATCCCCGGCACCAGCGTGGAAGCCATCAAGCAGGCGATCATGGAATTCGGCGCCGGCAATATCAGCTATTACGAAGACAACGACTACAACAGCTATATCTGCACGATCGATACCACCAGCACGAGCAGTCCCAGCCACAAATGGGCCAATCACGCCATTACCGTCGTGGGATGGGATGACTCTATTGCCACCAGCAAGTTTTCACCGAACAAGCCTTCCAAGCCCGGCGCCTGGATCTGCAAAAACAGCTGGGGCACCGGCTATTTTGATAACGGCTACTGCTACATTTCCTATGAAGACACCACGATGAACTCGGACTACATCTACTTCTATGATGCCGAGCCCATCGACAACTACGACCACAACTACCAGTATGACGGTTCCTCCAATGCCGTGACCTACGGCCGCGGCAACCGGACCGGCTTCCCCAACGACACGAAGGTCGCCAACATCTTCACCGCGAAGAGCGCGGAGATCCTGCAGGCCGTATCCTTCTGCAACTGGGACGCAGCCCTGACCTACACCGTGGAAGTGTACAAGAACCCGGAAGCCGGCAATCCTTCCTCCGGAACACTGGTGGCCTCGGAGACCGGCACGCTGGACTTCGCCGGTTATTACACGATCCCGCTGTCCAGCCCCGTAACGCTGGCCATGGGAGACAAGTTCTCGGTCGTTGTGAACCAGCACGTACCGGTAGCCGATACGGACGGCACTTATATCCATACGCCGTATGACGCCACCTACAACGACAGCAGCGTCGTTTCCTGGTGCCGCTGGGTGCATGTCGATCACGGCGATACTTCCTACTATCAGGAACCCGGCGCCGCCTGGACCGACTGCCCGGACAACGGCGACTACCGCACCAAGGCTTACACCGATGACGTGACCTTTGTTGTCAATGCCATTCCGAACGATCCCGCCCTCGGGTCCGTGAGCGTAAACGGCACCGTGATCACCACGGAGCCGGCGGAAGGCTACTATGTGGCCGATTACGAAGTGGTGGAAGGCACGGCGACCGCCGTTATCAACCGGAACGTCATCAACGTATCCCCGGAAACGGACTGCACGATCCGCGTGATCTTTGCCCCGAAGCCGACCTATACCGTGACCTATATGTCCTCCGGCGTGCCGCAGGGCTCCGTGAGCGCGCAGATCTACGATCTGATCACGCTGCCCGCCTCTGTCACGACTTCCGCGGAAGGCTGGACTTTCTCCGGCTGGACCGAGGGAGAAGTGGAAGAGACCGATGTGATGCCGGCCTATTTTGAACCGGGCGCAGCCTATACCGTGACCGGCAATGTCACGCTGTATGCCCTCTTTACCAGAGAGGAAGGCAGCGGAACCGTATCCTATCACCTGGTGAGCCAGGCGCCTGCCGACTGGGCCGGCAATTATGTGATCACCGCCGGCACCAATGAAAGCATGTATCTGTTCAAGGGTGTAACGCCCACTTCCGACGGCGCGGATATTGAAAGCACCAATAATGCAGCTTCCTTCAGTGCGGCCGGCGTCACTCTGGCGGACAGCACCACGCTGGCGAATGTGGGCAGTGACTATGTGTTCACCTTTACTTCCCTGGGAACCGGCTATTATTCCCTGAGAAGCGTTGCGACGGAAGCGTATATCGGCGTGACGAGCAATTCCTACTTAGGCGGGTATTTCAACTACAAAGCGGATTACTGCGACTGGATGCCCGGCGTCGGCTCGAATGCCAGCGGCATGAAATCCGCCCAGTACGGATACTATCCGTATTTCAGCTTTGCCAGCTACGGCGGAGCGACTTTCTGGACCTCTTCCTATGTAAATGAGAACATCCGCTTCTGGAAGGAAACCGTAGACATCACCGTCTACTACAACACCAATCCCACGGATGAAGTGCATACCCATACGCTGACCCACGTGGCGGCCGTGGAACCCGGCTGCGAGACCGAAGGCAATATCGAATACTGGGCCTGCTCCGGCTGCGGAAAGTATTTCGCGGACGAAGAGGGCAATACCGAGATCTCTGCGGAAGATACTATCATCCCCGCCACCGGCCACGCCTGGGGCGAACCGGCTTATGCATGGGCGGACGACAACAGCTCCGTGACCGCAACGGCTGTGTGCGCACACGATGCGACGCACGTCCTGACGGAAACGGCCGAAACGACCTATGCGGTGACCGTGGAACCCGGCTGCGAAACCGAAGGAACCGGAATCTATACCGCTGTCTTTACCAATGAACTGTTTGCGGAGCAGACTAAAGAAGTGACCATCCCCGCCGCGGGCCACGAGTGGAATGCCCCCGT
This sequence comes from uncultured Lachnospiraceae bacterium, assembly GCA_902796695.1. Lineage (GTDB taxonomy): Bacteria > Bacillota > Clostridia > Lachnospirales > Lachnospiraceae > UBA6987. Next base: position 721 of record CADBQE010000049.1, on the reverse strand, counting down.
CTGGACCTGGACGGTGACCGAGGACGGCTTTACCGCTATTGCGACCTTTACCTGCGCGCATGATGCCGCGCACGTTCAGACGCTTCCGGCGGAAGTGACCTGCACCGAAGCCGCGGACGGCAGCCTGGTTTACACGGCGGCCGTGACCGGTCCGGACGGAGAGCAGTACACGGATGAAAAGACAGTCGAACGCTTCACTGTTACATTCGAAAACTACGACGGCACCGTTCTGCAGACCGGTTATTACAAGGCCGGCGAGATGCCTGTTTATGAAGGCGAGACCCCTGTAAAAGAGGATGCTCTGTATCATCACTACACCTACACGGGCTGGGACAAGGAAATCGCGGCGGTGACCGAAAACACGGTCTACACGGCGGTGTTTGAAGATCAGCTGTATGCGCTGGTGAAGGGCATGTCCCTGGAACTGGAAGGCAAGCTGGGCATCCGCCTGCGCGCGGGTGTGCCGGAAGAAGCGGCGAAGGCCGTGCTGGAATTCGGCGGCGAATTCCCGGAAACGATCGAAACGGAACTGGTCCGCGATGCCGCGCACGGCTACAACAGCGAAGCTGACGAGTTCATCCTGATCTACGGCAAGATCGCGGCCAAGGAAATGACCTGCCCGCTGACTCTGAAGATCTATGATGCGGAAGGCACCGAACTGCCGCTGGAGCAGAGCACTATGATCGGTACGGCGGACGGCACCGTTTATACCACCTGCCTG
>CADBQE010000048.1 GCA_902796695.1 uncultured Lachnospiraceae bacterium | reverse complement strand
TGAAAAAGACCATGGAGGAGTTCTACATCGATTACGCGATGAGCGTTATCGTATCCCGGGCTCTTCCGGATGTGCGCGACGGGTTAAAGCCGGTGCAGCGGCGCATCCTCTATTCCATGACGGAACTGAACAACGGACCCGACAAGCCGCACAGAAAGAGCGCGCGTATCGTCGGTGATACGATGGGTAAATATCACCCTCACGGCGATTCCTCCATCTATATGGCCATGGTCAATATGGCCCAGCCCTGGTCCATGCGCTATCCGCTCGTGGACGGCCACGGCAACTTCGGCTCCATTGACGGCGACGGCCCCGCGGCGGCCCGGTATACGGAAGCCCGCATGTCCAAAATCTCCATGGAGATGGTGGCGGACCTGAACAAGGACACCGTGGATTTTGAAGACAACTTCGACGGTTCCGAGCGCGAGCCCTCCGTTCTGCCCGCCCGCTTCCCGAACCTGCTGGTGAACGGCGGCACGGGCATCGCGGTCGGCATGGCTACGAATATTCCGCCGCACAATCTGCGGGAAGTAGTCGGCGGCGTGGTGAAAATGATCGACAACCGGGTCCGGGAAGACCGGGATACCACGGTAGACGAACTGATGGAAATCATCAAGGGACCGGATTTCCCGACCGGCGCCGTGATCCTGGGCCGCCAGGGCATTGAGGAGGCCTACCGCACCGGACGCGGCAAAATCCGCATCCAGGCCGTGTCCGATATCGAAGCGATGCCCAACGGCAAGAACCGCATCGTCTTTACGGAGCCGCCCTACGGCGTGAACCCGGAAAAGGCCTTAAAGGATATCGCGGACCTGGTCAAGGAAAAGAAGATCGACGGCATCACGGACCTGCGCAACGAATCCAACAAGGACGGCATCCGCCTGTGCGTGGAGCTGCGGCGTGACGCGAATCCGAACCTGGTGCTGAACCAGATCTACAAGCATACCGAGCTGCTGACCTCCTACGGCGTCATTATGCTGGCACTGGACAAGGGACAGCCCCGGGTCATGAATCTGGAGCAGGTGCTGCACTGCTACCTGGACCACCAGGAAGAAGTGGTGACCCGCCGCACGAAATACGACCTGAACAAGGCCGAGGAGCGGGCGCATATCATTGAGGGCCTGCTGATCGCCCTGGACAATATCGATGAAGTCATCCGCATCGTGCGCGGCGCACGGACCGTGCAGCTGGCCAAGGAAGGCCTGATCGCCCGCTTCGGGCTTTCGGACCCGCAGGCCCAGGCCATCGTGGATATGCGGATCCGGGCCCTGACCGGTCTGGAGCGCGAAAAACTGGAAGCGGAGTACGCGGACTTAATGGAAAAGATCGCGGAGTGGAAGGCCATTCTGGGCAACGAGAAGCTGCTGCTGGGCGTGATCAAGGAAGAACTGCTGATGACGGTGGAAAAATACGGCGACGACCGCCGCACCCGCATCGGCGCGGACGCCGGCGAGATCTCCGATGAAGATACCATTCCGGATGAGCCCACCGTCATCGCGATGACCGCGCTGGGCTACATCAAGCGCATGAGCATCTCCAATTTCAAGGCGCAGAACCGCGGCGGCAAGGGCATTACGGGCATGAAGACCCTGGAAGAGGACTATATCGAAGAGCTCTTCATGACCACCACGCACCACTACATCATGTTCTTTACGAACAAGGGCAAGACCTACCGCCTGAAAGCCTACAATATCGACGAAGCTTCCCGCACGAGCCGGGGCAAAGCCATCGTCAACCTGTTGAACCTGGGCGCGGATGAGAAGGTCACCGCCGTGATCCCGATCAAGGCCTATGAAGAGGATAAGTACTTCATGATGGCCACCAAGAACGGCATGACCAAGAAGACCGCGGTCACGGAATACCAGAACGTGCGCAGCAACGGGCTGGCCGCCATCAACCTGAAGGAAGGCGACGAGCTGATCGAAGTCAAGATCACCGACGGCCGTGACGACGTGCTGATGGTGACCCGCCAGGGCCAGTGCATCCGCTTCCATGAGACGGACGTGCGCCCGATGGGCCGCGTGAGCATGGGCGTAATCGGCATGAAACTGGCTCCGGACGACGAAGTGGTCTCCATGCAGCTGGCCTCCCAGGGCGAAGACATGCTGATCGTTTCCGAACTGGGCATCGGCAAGCGCACGGACATGAGCGAATTTACGCCGCAGAACCGCGGCGGCAAGGGCGTTAAGTGCTACAAGATCAACAACAAGACCGGAGCCGTAGTCGGCGCGAAAGCCGTCCAGGGCGAACAGGAACTGATGCTGATCACCGACGCCGGCGTCATCATCCGCATCACCATCAAGTCCATCAGCCGCCTGGGCCGCATCACCTCCGGCGTGAAACTGATCCGCCTGGAAAAAGGCGTCAAAGTCGCCGGCATCGCCAAAGTCCGCCAGGGCGACTCCTCCAGAGACGAGGAAGAACCCGAACTTCCGGAAGAAAAATAAGCGCCTCCGGGGATGTGACCTTAACGCGTGACGCTTATACATGACCATAATGCGTGACGATGAAACATGACATTAATGTGAGATTCAATTGCATGGCATTAATGTGGGACGCTATTACATGACATTATCGTAGGGGCCGCTGTGTCAGCGGCCCGCAGGAAAAAAACAGGGCCGTCGCAGGCAATGCGGCGGCCTTTCATAATGGGGAGAGAAACAGCATAGGCAGACGGCTTTGATCACACATTCAGGCGTAGCTCGGTGACAGCCCGCATGTCGGCGATGACCGGTTCCAGGTCAAGCCGGCGGAAGCGCTCGGAGGGAAGCGTGAAACTTAATGCACCGACGATATTGCCATTAGGGGCGAAGAGAGGAGTGGCGATCCCGTTGAGACCCAGTTCGTATTCTTCGCGGTCGATCGCATAGCCGCATTCGCGGATACGCCGCAGTTCGGCGGAAAGCTGATCCCAACTCGTGATGGTGTAGGGAGTGTGATGGTTTAGCGCACAGCCCTCAAAACGCTTCAGATAGCTTTCCTTGGAGAAGGCCAGCAGGCATTTGCCGCTGGCGGTGCAGTGAGCTTCCGTGTAGCTGCCCATGGTGATGCGCATGGTCAGGGAATGATTGTCATGGAAGCCGTACACCTCCATGGCGCGGGGGATGTCGCAGACGGCCAGTTCGCGGGTAGCAACGGTGATGACTTCGTTGTATTTTTCATTGAGAGCACGGGCGTACGGCGCGTAGGCGTACAGGAAACCGGGACTGTTCTGAAGGCGCAGGCCGATCTGATAAAAACGAGCGGAGAGACTGTAGTTGGAGCTCTCTTCGTTCTGATAAATGTAGCCGGCCGCCTTGACCGCATTCAGGATACGGTAGGCAGTGCTTTTGTTCATGGAGAGACCTTTGCTGATCTCATTGAGGGAGGCTTCTCCGCCCGCTTCGTATAAATAATCGATGACGGCAAAGGCTTTATCGACGGAACTGATGTTTCCACCGGCGGTGCCGGACAGCTTTTCACGCATAGTAAAGAAGATCCATCCTTCTGTATATCAGTAAAATTATATTATCATATACCGCCAGAAAAAACCATAGGCGCGGATGAATAAAAAAGTTACAGGGCAGCAGAACAATTTTACCGACAGGAACTTGCGCAGCTGCTGCAGTCTCCGGTGCAGGAAGGTGTGCTTTCCGGAACGGGGGCTGCCACGGCCAGGGGATCTTCCCCGTTTAAAGCGGCGGTCAGAATCGCGTCAATATGGCCGACCATCCGATCCACTTCCAGTTTGGCTTTGTTGTAGGCGACGATGCCCGGATAGGACATAAGTTCGCCATATAATTTATTAGCCTTCGCGTTCAGTTCCACGACCAGGTCGTTGTCACGCACCTGCTTTTCCAGTTCTTCCGAAAGAGTCTTCTTTGTTTCGGCAAATTCCTGAGTCAGGCGGTCCAGTTCCCGATCCGCGTCATTCTGCTTCCGGACCGCGGCCAGTGCCAGATAACGGGGGTCTTTCTGCAGTTCCACACAGGCGTCTTTGAAAATCTGAATAATATCCATGATGATCTCCTTGTCAGTTTTGAGAGTTCTTATTGATTTTGGCGAGCGCGACCAGTCCGGTCCCGATCAGAGCCGGAATCAGGACGGCAAGAGAAACGGCTGCGATGCCGAAGCGGTCCAGGACCGCGCCGGAAAGAGGCGGGCCGAGCAGCATGCCGACGTTCTGCAGCAGCCCGAACAGGGCCATTGCAACAGCAACAAAGCGGGAGTCCGCGGCGGCTTCCGGCACCAGTGTCCACATTGCCGCACAGATCGCGCTTTCCGCAAAGGGATAGAGGATGATGAACGGAAGAATCAGACCGGAAGACGGCAGGATAAAGGCAGCGGCGGAGATCAGCGCATACAGCAGATAGCTGATGACCGAAAAGCGCTTGTGATCCACGTGGTTCAGGACGAATCCGAAAAGCACGGAGATCGGGAGCGCAAAAATGTACATGATGCTGATATATCGGTTGCAGACTTCGGGATCCATCGAGAAGAGTACGGCCCAGGAGGGCGCGACCCAGGTAACAAAGCCGAAGTTGCTTAAGGTAAAGAACATCATAGCCAGACACACCAGCCACACGGCTGGGTTTTTCAAGCCCCGGGAGAGGGAGACGGGT
>CADBQE010000047.1 GCA_902796695.1 uncultured Lachnospiraceae bacterium | reverse complement strand
CATGAAAGGCAGCGTGATAAAGTAGGCAAACAGAATCCCGATGCAGAAGAAGAAGGCTCCCAGCAGCAGGGCGATCCGCAGTGTGGCATTTTCGCTTTTGCTCAGGCCCGGCCGCATAAACCCGTAGATCTCATACAGGATGACCGGGGAATCCGCCACCAGCGCGCAGATGGCCGCGAGCCGGAATTGCTGCATCAGCAGTTCCTGCGGCGCAATGAAAACGAACTCATACCCATACCGGACTCCCATGTCCTGAAAGAATACAATCAGGTTGGGCGCGATGGTAATGAAGAAGACCACGGCGACCACAAAGACCAGCACGATTACCGCGATGCGGTTCCGAAGCTCCTTCAGATGGCCGGATACGGTCATGATGCCTTCATCGTTCTTCGCTTTCTTTTCTGTTTTCTGCCTTTTCAGCGTCATTCCTCGCTAGCCTTTTTCTCGGAAGCTTCTTTCTCTTCCTCTTCCTCTTTCATAACATCCTTGATCTCTTTTCTGGTCTTCTTGATGGTTCTGACCAGTTTCGGGATCTGGGTGGGACCCAGGATCAGCAGGATCACGACACCGATGATGACCCATTCCAGCGGGCCCATGGTGAATGCGAGCGGTAACAGACTCATGTTGTTTCCTCCTTCATTTCGGAAATGCTATCTTCACCGGCGGAGGCTCCGGAGGTCTCCTCCGTCCGAGCCAGCGCTTTTTTGGCTTCTTCCAGTGCTTTTTCCGCTTCGGCGACGCGTCTGGCCGCTTCGGCTCTGATTTCTTCCGCGGAGGCCTGTTCCGGTTCCGCGGGTGCGGCGGGTGCTTCCGCCGCTTCGGGCTGGGCGGGCTTTTCTCCGTCGGACAGGGCTTCTTTTCCCTGAGCAACGGCTTCCGCCGCAGCGTCCTTGATCTCCTTGCCGGTCTGGCTCAGGTCATCCGTTACGGACTTGACTTCCGCGTTCAGGCCGTCCGCGATATCCTGCGCGTCCTGTTTGATGCCGCTTGTCAGCGAGTTGATCTCCGTGCGGATCTCGTTGATGGGTTCCAGTGCTTCGCGCAGAGGCGCCTGGGCTTCGTTTAACGGTTCGATCACGTTTTCACGGATCTCTTTGGTTACGCCGCTGGTGGCCGTCCGGAATGCCCTGAGGCCTTCCGCCACTTTTCTGGCAAAATCCGGGATCTTGTCCGGTCCGATGATGAACAGAATGACCACCAGAATAATTAAGATTTCACCGATTCCGAGTTTCAAACGTATTCTTTCCTTTCGTCATAGACCATCACGCCGTTTTTGAAAACGGACTGGACGTTCTGCGTATGCAGGTCCAGAACGGTCAGGTCCGCCCGTTTGCCGACCGTGATGCTGCCCACTTCATCGAAGATGCCGAGGATCCGCGCGGGCATTTCGGAAGCGGCCCGGAAGACCAGAGGCGAAGGCACGGAGCCCATGCCCAGGATGGCGGACATGCAGGCGTCCAGCCCGACCACGCTGCCGGCGTCGGTCCCGTCCTCAAAGCGGGCCCGGTCCATGCGCTTGGTCACGGTGTGGCCCTCGATCTCGTAATTTCCGGGACGCAGGCCGGTGAAGGCGGTCTGCCCGCTCACCAGACACAGGCGGCCCCAGAATTCGTTGAAGGCCATGCGCAGCATCGACGGGTGGATATAGTCGTCATTGTCAAAACGCAGGGTGATAAACTGAGCGATATCCATCGCGGCCCCGATCAGGCCGGGGTCGGTCAGGGAAAAGCAGGTCATGTCGCGATAGAGGTCGCCGCAGCCTCTGGCCTTGAAGGCATAGGCTCTGCGGGCGGTATCGAAGCCGGCTTCCGAATTGGACAGGCAGATCATCGCATCACGGCCCACATCCAGAATGAAGGATTCGGCGCCTTCGAGCTCCGGAGAAAGGTTGACGATCCGGATCTTTCCGCCCGAAAGTTCCTGCAGGCGGTGATACAGGGCGGCATCCGGCAGGCGCAGGGCGGATTTATCGTGCGGGCCGGCCGCGGCCGGGTTTAAGAACGGGCCCCGCATGGCCAGGCCGATCATGTCCGCGCCGGGCGCCGGCTTTTTCATCCATTCGCCCGCCGCGCTGTAGGCTTCCTCCAGGATATCGTCACTGAAGGAATCGATCGCGCCGATAAAGGAGGTCACGCCGCGGCGGATCAGGTCGCGGGAGATGGTATCGTATGCTTCGTCGCAGGCGTCGGACATATCGTAGCCCATGGCGCCGTGAACTTCCATATCGATCAGTCCGGGAACGACAATGCTTCCCCGGGCGTCGTACACTTCCGGATCCTGATAACCGGAGCGGTACGTCAAAATTTCGGCTATCCTCCCGTTCCTGATGACGAGATCGTGATAGTCGAAATCCTTATCCAGGAGCAGCTTACCATTGATGATCAGCATGTCAGACTCTTAGGTATCCTCCTTTTATTCGGTTGTATAGTAGCAAAAGAGGCACTTTCCGGTCTACTATATTCTCATATTTCTCCGGTGTTCCCTCTCCTGCCTGTCCGTCAGGAGGTCAGTTTGTACAGCTGAATGGGCCGTCCCACCTTTCCGTAATTGCTTTCCGTTTTCACCAGATTCTGGGCCACCATATGCTGCAGATAGCGGCTTACGGTCTGATAGGCCAGGCCGGTGCCCTCGGAAATGTGACGCGAAGTCAGCGCGCCTTCGTCCTGCTGCATGAAGCGGACGATCAGATTCAGCGTGCTCCGGTTGATGCCCTTGTCCACAATATAGGACTGCTGCTGTTCCAGCAGTCTTAAGTGCAGTTTGACGCGGCTGATCAGATCCGGCGCCTTGATGGGCTTGAGCGCGAAATCGCTCGCGCCGGCTTCCAGGAAAGCATCGGCCACATTCTGGTCTTCGTCAATGGTCAGGACCAGGATGGGAAGGGTGTTGGACAGCGTATGCAGCATACGCACCCCTTCCAGTCCGTTGATGCCGGGCATGTGATAATCGATCAGCACCAGCTGCGGATGATACTGCTGAAAGGCGGCGATGCCTTCCCGGACCCCGGGCGCCGTCACCGTATGCCAGCCCTGAGTCTGAAACAGAGACTTCAGCGAAAAACAGATATCCTCGCTGTCGTCAATGCACAGGATCGTAATCTTCTTGTCAATCGTCATTTTTTTCCTCCTCGGGGATCCAGACTGCGATCGTAGTACCCTGATCGGGCTCGGATTCAATTGCTACACGGCCGCCGAACTGTTCCGCGGCCTTTTTTACGAATGCCAGTCCCAGGCCGGAGCTTCCCTTGCCGGAAACCCCGTGTGTCCAGATGGTCTCCCGCATCTCGGGACTGACACCTTTTCCGTTATCTTTGACAGCCAGGACGATATATCCGTTCTGCCGGTCCGCCGTGATCAGGATCTGCGGCTCGCGTTCCGCGGGAACTGCCTGCACGGCATTGACAATCAGGTTGACCATTACGCGCGAGAGTATGGCCTGGTTAGCATACATCACAGCTTCGGGAGCCCTGTTCTCCGCTGTGACGGACCGGGCATAATTTTCGATGGAGATCTGCGCCATTACATCATGCAGCAGATCCTGTGCCGAAAAGCTGTCCCGCTGGTCCACGGTCAGGAGCTGGGAAATCCGCATGCTCATCTGATCCATGGCTTTTTCCATCCGGTCATAGATTTCCCCCAGGTTCTCCTCTCCTTCCGGCCCGCTGATGATGCGGAGCGTTCCTTCCAGCGTCCGGACTACGGAAAGCGGGGATTTCAGATCATGTACCAGGTACTGGGCTTCTTTCAGGGTGCGGTTCTGGAGTTCCACCTGGAAGGATTCCATCTGGATCCGGGCATTTGCTTCTTTGAGATCGGAAGCCTTGCGGATCTCGTTTTCATCGCGAAGAAGGATAAAGATCAGGACGGCGACCAGCACCATGATCACCAGTCCGATCAGGGCGACCTGGTTCATCGTGGCCTCCAGTTCCAGCAGTTCCGCGGCCCGCTTGATATCGCGGGACAGTTCGCCGCGTCCCACCGGCATCACGCCGGCGGCCGGCATGATGTCCAGAAACTGAAAGGCCGTCAGACTGACCGCGATAAACAGAGTGCGTTTGGAGAGGGAAACGTAGTTGTACTGGAGGCGGTCGTACAGGATCATGACGCCCATCACCAGAATGGCCGGCAGACCGAAGTCGTAGTGTATGCCGTTGATAACTTCGATCAGCGCATACGTCAAAAGCAGGAGCAGTACGATCAGGATACCGTTCATCAGGCCGATGCGGCGTCCTTTGTACTCAAACCGGAGGGAGTCCGCCACCCAGTACACCCCGATATAGTGGGGCAGGGCTCTCATAATGTTCATCAGGACCAGCAGCAGCGCGGAGAAAATCAGCAGATGCCGTTCCTCATGCATGGCCAGGCGGTAAAACCGCATGACCGGGATCGTGTTCAGGTTGATGACCAGGGGCATGAAAAACCCCAGGACGATCAGAAGGGTCCCGACAGCCAGCTGCCACCATTTCCGGACCCGGACGGAGACCTGGGGCAGGGACCTTTCTTCCAAGATCAGTCCTCCTTCAGGGCCTGCAGCGCTTCGCGTGCCGTTTCCGCTTCCTCTCCTTCCCCGGCAGCGGCCTCTTCATACCAGCGGCGGGCCATAGCGATATCCTTTTCGGTTCCCCGGCCGTTCTCGTAGGCATCGCCCAGCAGGACGGCGGCGCCGGGATCGCCCATTTCGGCGCCTTTCTGATACCAGCGGAACGCTTCTTCCGCCGATTTCGGGAACCCGATGCCTTTCTCATGGCACAGTCCCATAAAGCGGGCTGCCGGAGCATAGTCCTGCTCCAGAGCCTTTTCCAGCAGTTCCGCGGCCTTCTTTCCGTCGGTGCGGGCGCCGGTTCCGTACATATACATAGTGGCCAGACTGGTCAGGGACGCCGCATCGCCCTGATCCGCCGCCGCGGTCAGCCAGCGCATGGCCTGACAGTAGTCCTGCGGAAACATGATCCCGTGCAGATATTTGTACCCCAGTTCCGCCTGTGCGGGAAGGTAGCCGCAGATGGCCGAGGTCATGAGACTCAGGCCTGCGTTCTGCATGTGACGGGCAGCCAGATACTGCTGATATTCCTGATAGTGTTCTTCGCCGTTTCTTGCCATAATATCTGATAACTCCTCACTGACGTATAATCGGTTCCGGTTTATTGTATCTGCTAAAATGAGAAAAATCAAGCAAAATATGATTTACGGCGCACTTCCGAACAATCTAAACTTTTTCCGTCTGTTTTCGTTTGCTATTTACCCGTTCGAAGGGTATAATGGCATCAGTTCAATTCAGGAGGTTATTTCATGTCTGCCGAACCCCCCCGTTCCATCCTTCTGTCCGGCATCCCGGAAACCTGTTTTACTTCCGACTATGCGGCGGGTGCCCATCCCCGCGTGATGCAGGCGCTGTGCGAAAGCAACCTGCAGAGGACTGCCGGCTACGGAGCGGATGAGTACTGCGCGGAAGCCGCCGATCTGATCCGGGCGGCCTGCCGCTGCCCGGACGCCGAAGTCCGGTTCCTGACGGGCGGCACCCAGACCAACATGGTGACACTGACGGCGCTCCTGGCCCCCTATCAGGGTGTAGCGGCCGCCGGCACGGGCCATATCTGGGGACATGAAGCCGGCGCCCTCGAGCGCGGCGGACACCGGGTGATCCCCCTGCCTTCCCGTGAAGGCCGGGTCGACGCGGAAGATCTGGCCGCCCTGCTGACCCGCTACGAAGAGGATGAGACCCGGGAGCACACCGTGATGCCCGGCGCGGTCTATCTGTCCCAGCCCACGGAATCCGGCACGCTGTATTCCCTGGCGGAACTGCAGAAAATCAGCGGCGTGTGCCGGGAAGCCGGACTGGCGCTGTATGTGGACGGAGCCCGGCTGGCCTATGCGCTCGCCTGTCCGGAAAACGACGTATTTCTGCCGGATCTGGCCCGTCTGTGCGATGCCTTCTACATCGGCGGGACCAAATGCGGGGCCCTGTTCGGGGAAGCGCTGGTATTTCCGAAGGCGGGACGCGTGCCTCATTTCTTTTCTATTATGAAGCAGAACGGCGCCGTCCTGGCCAAAGGCCGGCTGCTCGGCGTCCAGTTCAAGGCGCTGTTTACGGACGGTCTGTACGAAGAGATCGGCCGCACCGCGCTGGAGCGGGCCGACCTGCTGCGCCGCGGTCTCGTCCGGCTCGGATTTACGCCGCTCGGCGCCTCCCCCACCAATCAGATCTTCATCCGGGTCTCCGATGCCCTGTATCACCGCCTGATCGAAAACGGCTTCGGCGGATTCTGGGAGCGGGAGCCGGACCGTCATTATATCGTCCGGTTCGTGACGGACTGGTCCGCCGGGGAAGAAGAAGTCCGGCGGCTCCTGGACTTCCTGGCCGCGAATCGGGAAGAAGCCTGAATACCGAACAGATTCTTAAGAGAGGACGGATCTCATGAAAAATATTCTGTTTGCGGCCGCGGAAGCGGTCCCGTTTATCAAAACCGGCGGACTGGCGGATGTGACCGGTTCTCTTCCCTTCGCCTTTTCTCCGGACGAATACGACGTCCGCGTCATACTGCCGTGCTACACCTCAATCCCGGCCCCTCTGCGGGAAGCCATGCGGGACGTTACGCATTTTGACGTACAATTCAACGGCCGCTCCCGCTACCTGGGCATCCGGGAGCTTACGCACCGCGGTCTGCATTTTTACTTTATTGATAATGAGGATTACTTCGGCGGGCCCGCTCCTTATACGGACTATATGTACGATATCGAGAAGTTCTGTTTCTTCTCATTCGCCGTACTGGCTGCCCTGCCCCATATCGATTTCAGGCCGGACCTGATTCACTGCCACGACTGGCACACCGGGCTGATCCCGCCGTATCTGGCCACGCAGTTCCGCTATGATTCCTTCTTTGACGGGATCCGGACGGTCTTTACGATCCACAACCTGAAATTCCAGGGGATCTGCGGCCGGGACGAGCTGCGCGCCATCAGCGGCCTGCCCGCGGATCTTTTCGCCCAGGGCCCCTTATGCAGCGGTTCCTGCGGCAATATGATGCAGGGAGCCCTGTACTATGCGGATCTGGTCACCACCGTGAGCCGGACCTACGCGCAGGAGATCTGCACGCCCGAATACGGCGAAGGCCTCGACCGCTTCTTTGCGCAGCGCACGGGCCGCTTCTTCGGGATCGTGAACGGGATCGATAACCGGGTGTTTGATCCCGCCTCGGATCCGGCGCTGAAGCGCCATTACGACGTTTCGCACGTCAAAGCCGGGAAAGCAGCCGCCAAAGCAGCCCTTCAGAAAGAACTGGGCCTGGAGCCGGATCCGGAGGCGCTCCTTTTAGCCATTGTCTCCCGCCTGACGGATCAGAAAGGCATGGATCTTGTCCTGCCGCTTCTGGAAAAAATAACCGGCGGCCCCTGCCAGCTGGTCGTTCTGGGCACCGGGGAAAAGCGTTACGAAGAAAGCTTCCGCCGGATGGCCGACGCCCGCCCGGAAAAGATGGCCGTCAAAACGCTGTACGACGAAGCGCTCTCCCACCGCATCTACGCCGCGGCCGACGCCTTCCTGATGCCGTCCTTATTTGAGCCCTGCGGACTCAGCCAGCTGATCGCGCTGCGCTACGGCACACTGCCCATCGTGCGTGCGACGGGCGGCCTGAAGGACACGGTCCGCTCCCTGGATAAAGAAGGACAGAACGCCACCGGCTTCGTTTTTGAGAATTACGATGTCGGCGGCCTGAACTGGGCCCTGGATCTGGCAATAAAAACGTTCTTTGCGGACAGAAAAACCTGGGAAAAGATGCGGCGCAATGCAATGCGCGAGGATTTTTCCTGGAACCGTTCCGCGGAGGAATACAGCAGGCTGTATCGGCAGCTGCTGCCGTAAGCACATAAAAACAGACCGGCGGCGCTTCGCAGAGAATCCGCTCCGGTCTGTTTTCTTTTTCAAAAAAGGTGAATTGCCTTCCCGGACAATTCACCTTTTTTCTTATTCGGGCCGTATGCGGGCCGTATGCCCCTTACGGCAGATACTCGCTCTGGTCCGCGTTCAGCCACATGGCGGGGCGCAGGGCGCCGCAGACGGTGGCGGTTTCGCCGGCAAAGTCAATGGCTCCGCCTCTGCGGGTATGCGCGGCCGTCCCCGCGCTTTCCCCGGCGCTGCGCAGCCACCAGTAAGCCTCGCCGCCGTCGATATAGGCGCCGCCGCTTCTTGCGGTGGGCGTTGCGGTGGCGGAGATCTGAGAGGCCGACATATACTGCTGCACTTCCTGAATGGAAAGCAGGAATACCTGATCCGCGGTGTCCGGGCCGCCCGACTGCTTGCTCTGCGGGTTGGCCGGCGTGGACAGGGAAGTCCTCAGGATATTGGCGCGTTCCGCAGCGGAAAAGGCGTTGTTCAGGAATGCTCCGTTCAGGAAAGAACGGGCGGTGCTGGTTGCCCAGACGGCCGGTTTTGCGGAAGAATAAACGCTCGTGACGAAGCACACGCGGCTGATCACCAGCAGGCGGGTGCCGCTCTTGGCCAGCACGATCCACTCGACGGCTTCCTTGCCCGCGGCGCCGTCCTGGTCATAGGCACCGAAGCGGATCACGTCGCCGGCTTTGGCCTGGGCCAGATAGTAGAACGGGTTCCGCTCCCGGGCCTCCGT
>CADBQE010000046.1 GCA_902796695.1 uncultured Lachnospiraceae bacterium | reverse complement strand
GCTCTGGGCCGGCGGCATCGCCTTCCTGGAGCAGTGCTATTCGCTGCGCGGGCTTCATGTGGTGGCCGCGTGCAATATCAACAACACGTTCTTCGACGTTTTTACCGTGAGCTTCATTTCCGCGGGCGTTGCGGTCGGGATCATCACCGGGCAGGAGCTGGGCGCTGGCCGGATCCGGGAAGCCCGGGAGAACGCGCCGCGTCTGATCATGTTTTCCCTGTTGCTGGGCGTGGGGATCGGGTTGATCTATTTCGGAGCCGCGCATTTCCTGCCGTATCTGTACAATACCACGGAGGACGTGCACCGGCTGGCGACGTCGCTGATGATCGCCTCCGCCGCGTTTTTCCCGGTGGAAGGCATTCTGAACTGCTGCTACTTTACGGTCCGCGCCGGCGGCAGGACGCTGATCACGATGCTGACGGACAGCGGCCTGCTCTGGGGCGTGCAGGTGAGTACCGCGTTTATCATCAGCCGCTTTACGGATATGCCCATCGTCCCGTTCTATGCGCTGATTCAGTCCCTGAGCATGATCAAGGGGCTCGTGGGACTCCTGTTCGTCCGGCAGGGCAAGTGGGCCGTTTCCATTGTGAAAGAATGACGGAAATGATTGCGTCGCCGCGGAAATGATGGTATAATCGCCTTACAGTTGTCTGAACTGCTCTTTTGATGTGAGGAGATTGTTATGAGTGAGAATAAAAATACGACCTTCCAGACTTCCAGCAGAAGCCGCCGGAAAGTGAAGCGGCAGAAGCCCTGGCTGGCGGTCCCGCTTGCGATCCTGCTTCTGATCATCGCAGCCGCACTGTTCTTCGCGGTACGGCACGCCGTCAGAAAATGGGGCGGCGCAAAACCGTCGCAGCCCGCTGCCCAAACAACGGAAGCCGGGCCGGATCAGACCGAACCGCAGACGTCCGCCGAGGCCGAACCCTCCACGGAAGCGCCTGACGGAACCACGGAAGAGGTCCCGCTCACCACGAAAGCAGCTCCTTCCACTGCGGACGCGGCTACGGAGGCCACGGAAGCCGGAGAGCAGCCCACGGAACAGACGCCCACGGAGCCTGCCGCAACGCAAGAAAACCCGGCGGCGGAATCCTTCCATCTGTATTCCGCAGCAGAACTGCTGCCGGTCCCGGAAGACGTTGACCGCGGCTTTTTCAGCGACATCAACGGCAACGACGAAAACGGCACCTGGTGGTTCGGCGGCATGAGCCGTGACCTGGAGACCGGTCTGGTGGAACGCCAGTACGAACGCCACGCCGAGACCCTGAACCTTCTGGAAAAGTACGGCGCCATCTACCGCAAGAACGAAGACAAGAAGGTCACTTACCTGACGTTCGACTGCGGCTATGAATACGGCTTTACCGGAAAGATCCTGGATACGCTGAAGGAAAAGAACGTCCAGGCCGTCTTTTTCATCGCCGGGGATTTTGTGAACGACCCCAACAACAAGGACCTGCTGGTGCGCATGTACGAAGAAGGACATGTGATCGGATCCCATACGGACCACCATCTGGTCATGCCGACTCTGTCCGATGAAGAATTTATCGACGAACTGAACAATCTCCAGATCAAGGTCAACAATATGCTCGGCCGCGAATACCAGATCCATTTCTACCGCCCGCCGCAGGGCTCCTGCAGCGAACGGGATCTGTACCTGGCGCGGAAGATGGATATTACGACCGTATTCTGGAGTTATGCCTACGGAGATTACAATACCCAGAACCAGATGGAAATCCCGCTGGCCCTGGAAAAGGCGGAAAAAGGCCTGCATGACGGCTGCGTTTACCTGCTGCATGCGGTGTCTTCCACGAACGCAGCCATGCTGGGCGATCTGATCGACTTCATGCGCGGCGAAGGCTACGAGATCCGCCGGATCGACCAATAATAACAGCCTATGAAGAGAATTTACTGGATTTACGCGCTCATCCTGTGCCTGCTGCTGGCAGCGGCCGGATGCAGCCGGGAACCTGCCGTGACGATTTCCACAGAAAGCCGGGGAGATTCCTCCTCGGCTGTTTCGCCTGCCCAGACAGTCCAGGACTCCGGAGAACAGGAGACCGGGACGGATCCGGCTGTGACAGCCCCGTCCGGAGAAAGCAGTGAAGATCCTGCCGAAACGGAAACGGAAAGCGAAACGGGGCAGCAGGGCCGGGACCCGGACGGTCATACCCGCGGCGTCCCTACCGAAGAGGCCTGGACCACGGCAGAGACGACGGAACCCGCGGAATCCGGGGAAACGGACCCCTCCGGCGAACCGGGAACCGACGAGACCGGGGAACCCTCCGAGAGCACGGACCCTTCCGAGTCCGAGTCCGGGACCGGGGAGGAGCCGGGAACGGAAGCGGGAACGGAGGAGCCTTCCGACCCGCCCGTTACGGAAGAACCGACGGCCGCTCCGCCTTCGGAATCCGCCGAACCGACGGCCGCTCCGCCCGCAACGGCCGCGCCGACCGAAGCGCCCACCGCTCCCACACTGCCGACCGGCGAAACCCCGGAACTGACCGGAGAGCGCCTGCCCGGCATCGACTACGACAGCTACCTGCCCGTGCCCGAATGGGTGGGCCGCGGCACCGCGCACGGCTCGCTGGCCATGCAGTACGGCGGTTATTATACGAAGGATTCCTGGGCGAAGGTCATCTACCTGACCTTCTGCATGGATTACGAGAACGGCTATACCAATCAGATGATGGATACGCTGGCGGCCAAAGGCGTGCAGGGCACCTTCTTTATCACCGGGACCTATCTGGCCAACCGCCCCGATATGGCGCGCGCGATCTTGAGCCGCGGCCATCTGCTGGGCTCCCACAGCTACCGGCACCGCTATACGTCCGAACTGAGCGACGTCACCCTGATCAACGATCTGGTCCTGTCGCGCCGCCTGTTCGCCAATACGCTGGGATACAACCTGCAGTATTACCGCCCGGCCTACGGCGCGGTCACGGAACGCGACCTGTATCTGGCACAGAGAATGGGCCTCACGACGGTGATGTTTTCCTTCTACTACCGGGACTTTGACCTGAGTGCGCAGCCCGGCTACTGGGAGGCTCTGGAAAAATTAAAGAGCGGCCTGCAGCCCGGCGCGGTTTATTACCTGCATGTAACGCCCTGCAATATCGCGGCACTGCCCGATTTTATCGATTTTGCGCGTAACCAGGGCTACACCTTCCTCCGGATCGATCAGAGCGGCAGCGGCGCGACCGAGCCCTATCCGACTGCTCCGTCTACGGAAGCGCCGCCCACGGAGGCCCCTCCTACCGAAGCCCTGCCTACGGAAGCCCCGTCTACGGAACCGGTCACCGAAGAACCGGTGACGGAAGAGCCCGTGACCGAAGAACCGGTGACGGAGGAATCTGTCACGGAAGAGCCTGCCACGGAAGAACCGGGCACGGAAGACCCGGGCACGGAAGAACAGCCGGGCCCGGAGAATCCCGGAACCGAAGAAGCGCCTTCCGGAGAAGAGGGAGCGGAAGAATCCGGAGCGGAAACGGAAGAGATCACGGATCCGCAGCCCTGACCGCGGTCCGGTCCCTGCATGCAAAAAGACAGCCGACGATTGATTCGCCGACTGTCTTTTCTTATCCGCGCGTAAAAGCTCCGGAACGGTTACTCCTCCAGTTTGGGAAGCATATCGCTGTATTTGCTGCCGGTGGAATGCGCGGTGGAGCCTTCCCGGGTGCTCAACTGCACGGCGGCGGTCGCTTTCGCGATGGGCGCCAGCGTTCCGGCCCCGCCCACGCAGCCGCCGGGACAGGCCATGCCTTCCAGCAG
>CADBQE010000045.1 GCA_902796695.1 uncultured Lachnospiraceae bacterium | reverse complement strand
GCTTATTTACAATCATGCCCCTGCTCATCAAACTGATAGCGGGATAGCGACGGAGGTGCCCCATGAACGAAACGATCCGAACCATTATGGAACGCCGCAGCGTGCGGCATTACCTTCCGCAGCCGGTGGAGGACGCCGTGCTGGAAACGCTGCTGAACTGCGCGGTCCACGCCCCCAGCGGCAAAAATACCCAGGAGATCAATCTGACCGCGGTCGCCAACCCACAGATCATCGAGAAGATCCGGCTGCTTGCCAAGGAAGAATTCAGCAGAATGCCCTATAACGAGGCGGACTACCGCAGTCTGGCAGTCTACAATGCGACGCACAACCCGCATTACAATTTCACGTTCGGCGCGCCCGTCCTGGTCATCGCCTCCGGTCCCGCGGCCTGGCCCAACGGCATGGCGGATTCCGCCCTCTGCCTGAGCAATCTGATGCTCGCGGCGAAGTCGCTCGGTCTGGGGTCCTGCTACGTCAACCAGCTGCACTGGCTGAGCGGCAATGCTCCCATGCGGGCCTGCCTGGCCGGCCTGGGTCTTCCCGAGGAGGAAGAGATCTACGGCAGCGTCGTTCTGGGCTACAGCGCAGAAACGCCGCGGGCAGCTGCACCGCGGCGGGAAGGACGGATCCGGATCGTTCGTTAACGGGTCTTCTTTTTCTTTAAAAAGCGGGAGACGAAATGCTCCGGGATCGTTTTCAGGAACAGATTCCGGACCGTCACGACCTCCTCTTCTTTTATGGCACGTTTGGGCAGGATATAGGTGTCCTGCGTATTCAGATAAATCATGAACAGGTCCGTCAGCTCAAAGGCGTAAGCCAGTTTGCTGACGGGCACTTTATTATGGATCTTTCTGTCCGGGATCTCCACTTCCACCATGTTCCGGTCTATCGTCATGACCGTGTGCTTTCCCAGCACGGTTTCCGGATCCTTCATATACCGGCGGATGCGCGTTTCGGTGCCGGCCATCAGGACCAGCGCCCAGATCACGTAGGCGCCGACCACGAAAAAGACGATGGGCATGATCTCGGTCCGCAGGATGAGTACGGTGAGCAGATAGATCACAAACGCCGTCAGCAGTGCGATCATCATGCGGAAGCCGGTCCGGTAGCGCTGGGCCAGGCCGTAATAGGCCGCTTTTCTGTAATCGCTCAGGTTCAGTTCATATTCCGCACGGACTGGCATGTTCACTCTTCCTCTTTCTCGGAAATTTTCTGCAGGATATAGGCCAGATGCAGCTTGATCCGGTCTGCCTGGTCAAAGAAATTATAGCCGGTGATCTGTTCGATCTTCTGCAGGCGATACCGCAGCGTACTGATATGGATGTGCAGGGTGTCCGCCGCCTGGCCCAGCGTTTTCTCCGTGCAGCTGACCTGCAGGGTCTGCCAGAGATTGCTGTTGGTCTGGTCATCAAATTCCAGGACCGGATCAATGATTTTTTCCCGGAACAGGCGCGCCTCATTGCTGTTTAAGCCGTACGAGATCAGGCCGAGGTCGTAATAATCCTGGAACATGAAGACGTTTCTGTTCCGGGACATGATCTCGCCGAAGCGCAGGGCCTTCTTCGCCTGCCGGTAGTGTTCGGAGACCGCGGCCAGCTCCTGGGTGACCAGGCTGCAGCCCATCGTAAAGCTGTGATGCTCTATGTTTTCCAGGCTGACCAGGCAGCTTTCCATGATTTTTCTGAGCCGCTGGTCCGGGATATCCGCGTCAAAGGAAAGAAATACCACGCATTCCGGGCCGCGCTTGAACGCCAGCGTGGACTTGAACCGCTGGGAAAAGACTCCCAGAATGTTGCTGACGATGTGCGGCCAGTTCAGGTCCTGGTAGATATACGGGCTCGTCAGCACGCACAGCATGAAATTCCGGTACGTTGTGAAATTCAGGGTAGCCAGACGCTCCGCCGCCACCTCCGGGTCCGTGCGCGTGGAGAACAGGATGTCGTCCAGCAGGGAAGCAACCACGCCGCGGGCCGCCTGGTCCTCGATATCCCGCTCCAGCAGCTTGATGCTCACGCCGTTGGCAACCGCCTGGGTCAGGGACTGGATCAGTTCCGGCTCCGCCTCATTTGCCTGCAGGCAGACCACCGCCAGCAGGCGGTCCTGTACGATGCAGGGATACAGATAAAGATCATCTCCCACGGTGCCGCCCAGATGATGGTTTTCGTTCTCAAAGAACCGCGCGGCTTCTTCGCGCAGGCGTTCCGTTTCCACCGGCCGGTCCGTGGAGGAAGCTTCCGCCACTTTTTCCATGGAAGGAAGGTAGCAGCAGCAGTAGCATTTCAGTTTGCTGCCCAGCAGTTCCAGCAGTTCGCGGATGCTGCGGTTGTTCATGATGGAGGAGAACAGTTCCTGGTTCAGCGAATTGATTTGGTTCAGCAGGACCCGCTGGTCTCCGGCCACGCAGGAAAGCACTTCGCTGATCACGTCGCGGAAAAAGACCGTGGGCGGCAGCGTGATCAGCGCCACCTGATACTGCTGTGCGATGGCGACGGTGGACGGATCGATACTGTCCAGGAAGCGGCCCAGCTTCACGCCGATCGCCGCGACCTTGACCTTGCAGAGGCCTTCCACCAGGGCGTTGATCTTTTCCAGAGAATCCCAGTAGGCGGACAGAGTAGTCAGGACGAAAATGCCCTGCGTATAGTTGGGAAAATGAATGTCCTGCGCTTCCACGATCGTCAGATTATCAACAGCATTCCGCCCGCCGGTGCGGGTCAGCATGACCGATCCTTTCATGACCGGAAGCTTCATAATCGCGTCAATCGAAACACTCACAATGATTACCTCCCAGATGGATAAAATATTATCATTATTCTCTTTGCATTTCAAGCGTGATCCCGCAACTTTTCTGTGCATCCGGGCAACCGGAACATTATACAAATCTATCAATTCCGCCGATCAGATTCCTCCGAATGTAGATTGTTCCCGGCGTCCCCTTTTTTTTAAGATGTAAACAGAAAAACTATATGCAGTACCGGAGGGAACAATATATGGAAATGAAAAAAGGTTCGGCCCTGGCCGGACTGAAGGTACTGGACCTGGGCCGTGTGATCGCGGGTCCTCTGACGGCTTCCATTCTGGCGGACATGGGCGCCGACGTCATCAAGATCGAAGATCCCGGGACCGGGGACCAGTCCCGCAACATGATGCCGAAAAAAGACGGGATCAGCACGTATTTCGTCATGTTCAACCGCGGTCAGCGCGGCATCACCCTGAATCTGAAAACTCCGGAGGGCAAAGAGGTTCTCCGGCGCATGATCGCCTCCGCCGACGTTCTGGTGGAAAACTTCCGGCCTGGCGTAATGGACCGTCTCGGCTTTTCCTACGAAGTGTGCGAGCAGATCAACCCCAGGCTGATCTATGCCTCCGTTTCCGGCTTCGGACAGGAAGGCGTTTACTCGCAGCTTCCCCTGATGGATCCCGCGGCGCAGGCCATCAGCGGCCTGATGAGCGTGACCGGACCGGCTGGCGGAGAACAGGTCCGCTGCGGCGCGTCCATCTGCGACGTGCTGGCCGCCCAGAACACCGTCATTGCGATCCTGGCCGCCCTGGAATACCGCCGCACCAGCGGGCACGGGCAGCGCATCGATATCTCTCTGGTCGACTCCGCCATTTTCGCCCTGGCCAGCATCAACCAGCTGTATTTCACCACCGGCCGTATCCCGCGCAATCTGGGCAACTTCTTTGAAGCCAGTGCGCCGGGCAACGCCTATCCCACCAAAGACGGCCTGAAAGTCATGATCAGCGCCGGCCAGGCCAGCATGTGGCCGAAATTCGCCCGGATGCTGGGCCACGAAGAATGGCTGGAGCGTGAGGAATTCAAAAAAGTCGAGGACCGCGTCAAAAACCGTGCTATACTGGATCCGATGGTAGCCGAAGCCACCTCCCGCTTTACCCGCGCCGAGCT
>CADBQE010000044.1 GCA_902796695.1 uncultured Lachnospiraceae bacterium | reverse complement strand
GCGCAGCAGGCCGGTGACTGACCGGCCTGCTTTTTTGTGACAAAAGAACCGTCCCCCTGTCACGTTTTGTGACAAAGGAACCGTCCCCCTGTCACGTTTTACGGTTCCGTCATTTTTTCCATGACCAGTTCCCGGAGGGCGCGCCATTCGCAGGCGGAGCGGGCGGCGGCGGGAAGGCCCGGGAGGAAGATCTGACAGCGGTCGATGTAAGCCTGCACGTCCGCGTCCGTGACCGTGATCCCGTAATGATCCGCGATCGCGCGGACCAGCAGGTATTCCCGGATCTGCGCCATGGCCTTTTCAGGCTTGTCCGCTTCGGCGCTGATCCGTTCCTCATCCAGTTCGAAGCGGCACTGCGGAAGCAGTTTTTTCAGGACCTGATCCCAGGCGTCCGGGACCATCCATTTCATATGCTCTTTGATCTGCGCTTCGCGCCACTCCTCCACTGAAGAATACTCCGTATATTCCCGCACGAATTCATCGTTCAGTTCACACGGCTCGGCCAGGTAGATGTAGCGGATCGTGATGTCACAGTAAACAGTCTCGTCGGTCGCGTACGGCGCGTCGGTGTATTCGATCGTATAGGATTCGCCGACCCGGCGGCCGGCGGTCACGGATGCCTCGATCGCCTCCAGGGGGGGAGACAGTTCCCCGCCGCAGCGGCAGGGGATTTCGATTTCCTTCGGATCCAGAAACTGTGTTTTCGTATAAGCCCGGTACGTAATCCAGACCAGGTCCCCGTCCTCCACCGTATCCTTCTCCAGTTTCGTGATCTCGTACGTGGTTTCCGCCTTATGCTGCATGTAATATTCGATATCTGCGAGCATTTCGGGCGGCAGTTCCTGCGCCGGCATCCGGGCGGCTTCCACGTCGCCGAGTTCCGTCAGCCGGGAAGCGGTCAGCAGATCCTTCTCCAGAAGATGCGTGAGTTCCATCAGGTCCTGGTCCTCCTGATCGCGGATCACCCAGACCGCTTCGTTCGTAAAGCGGAACATGCTCTCGTTGTCCATGCCCAGCCAGGCCAGAAAGCGGTCACGGATCTCAAAACCGCCTTCCGCGAAATTGACCTCGATCCGGTTGCTTCCGATATCGATCGAAAAAGCGGACAGTCCCTGAAACGGCTCCGTCTGATACTTTTCGCACATTTTCTGATAGACGGCATACAACCGGTCATAGCTGTACCTGACTTTATTAAAGATAACGTGATCGCTGCGCAGAACGTCCCGGAAAGCCTGCAGGATCTCCGGAGAATCGTCCGTCACTTCGACGACCAGTTCTTTCTCTTCGTTCAGCCGGGCGCCGGCGAAATAAGGCCGCAGCGCCTCCCCCTCCGGATCCCGGTATAAGCCCCTTTGGTCCGGCGTGCCGCCCAGATGGCGGATCAGGCGGTCGTAAGCTTCCTGAGAAGTGAGTTCGATCCCCAGGGCGCCTTTCATCCAGTACACCGCTTCCGCGCGCGCCGTTTTATCAAAGGCCAGCCAGCTGCCGGCCAGAATGATCAGCATGGCAAAGGCTGCGAAGGCCCAGCGGAGCGCAGGGCGGTGCGAGCGGCGGCCCGAACGGTCCGACCTCTTTCCGGCCTGCGGCTGCGCTTCCCGGTATGCCTGCGCCAGCCGTTCCTTCATTCCGGCCGGCTGTTCTTCGTCTATTTTTCCGATCTCTTCCTCCATGCCTTCCAGCCAGGCTTTCTGCACGGACAGAGCGGCTTTTTCCAGTTCCGTCTTTTCTTTTTCCCGCATAACTTAAGTCTCCTCTTCCAGATGCAGACGGATCCGCTTCCGGGCCCGGTACAGCGTTTTCCGCACGGTTTCCTTTTTAGAGTCCAGCATGTGCGCAATTTCTTCCGCCGAAAATCCGTCCGCAAAATGCAGCAGCACGATCTCGCGCACGGACGGCTCCAGGGATGCGATCGCTTCTTCCCAGGAAAGCCCGAAGGTGAAGGACACCTTATCGCCCGGCAGATTCAGTTCCGTCAGTTCGCTGTCGGCGATCTCGCGGCGCTTCCGCAGGATATTGAGAGCCCGGCTGCGGGTGATGACAGTAAGCGCCGCTTTCAGACGTTCCGCGGTCAGTGCCCCGTAGAATCCGGGTTTTCGGGCAACAGTCAGGAAAGCCTCCTGGACGGCATCCTCCGCATCCTGCGGCTGGCGCAGGACCGCAAAGGCCAGGCGGTACATCCATGCGGCATGCTGTTCATAAAGCACTTCAAAGTTCATCACAGTCACTCCCGGGGAAAGCGGTTGCGCAGTCCGCTTCACTTCTGCTCTCACTAACTATACACGCGAAAAGGAGGAAACGGGACAGGGAAAAGAAAAATAAAGCAAAAGGGAAGGGCCGGAGCCCTTCCCCTGTCGGAACTGCTTATTATATCAGCACTTTTCGAATACGGTGGCAACGCCCTGGCCACCGCCGATGCACAGGGTGGCAAGACCCTTCTTGGCTTCGGGACGCTTCTGCATTTCATGCAGCAGGGTGACGATGATGCGGGCACCGGAAGCGCCTACGGGGTGGCCGATGGCGATGGCGCCGCCGTTCACGTTGACCTTGCTCATGTCGAAGTGCAGCTCACGGGCAACCGCGATGGACTGGGCCGCGAACGCTTCGTTGGCTTCGATCAGATCCATGTCATCGATGGTCACGTTGGCCTTGGCCATAGCCTGGCGGGAAGCAACCACGGGGCCTACGCCCATGATCTTGGGATCTACGCCGCCCTGGCCCCAGCCGATCAGCTTGGCCATGGGCTTTAAGCCGTACTTTTCAACGGCTTCGCCGGAAGCT
>CADBQE010000043.1 GCA_902796695.1 uncultured Lachnospiraceae bacterium | reverse complement strand
GCGCCGAACCACATCATGGTGTCGAACTGGCCGCTGGCGTCGAAGAAGCGGCCGATGGCGAGGGTGCTGGCGGCGGAGACGGCGCAGTCGATGCCGCTGTGGACGCCGACAAAGTCTTCGCTGCGGTCCGGGCCGTAGGCGGCGATCGAGCAGCGGGCCAGGGTCATGGAGATCAGGCCGTGGGTGACGCCCAGGAGGAGTGCGCCGACCAGCAGCACCGGATAAACGGATGCGCCCAGGACCAGCAGGCCCATGCCCACGGCCACGCCGATGGTGCAGATCGCCGTGGACCACCAGGCGCCGACGACATCGCCCAGCGCGCCGCAGACCAGCTTGCCCAGGACGTTGCCCGCCATGGCAAAGGAGAGGACCAACGCCCCCTCCATGGGGGTGTAATCATGGCTGACCGCGTACAGGCTCAGGTAATTGATGAAATTCATGCAGACGGTCATGCCGAAGAGCACGAGGGTCAGGATGATGAAATTGACCACAGGAAAAGGCCGGCGGCCGGTCTCGGGCTGCTTCTCTTTTTTTAGCGCTTTCCTGTCCGGGGCCGGGGCGGAAGCGCCGGGGGCCGGTTTCCGGAAGACCAGCCAGAGTCCGAGGATGCCCAGGATCATGGTGGCCAGGCAGGTGAGAAGAACGGCGGGGCGCCAGCCCATCTGCTCCATCATCCAGGTCAGGAGCGGGTTGTACAGAATGCCGCCGATCCCGCTGGAGGCCATCGCGATGCCCGAAACCGTTCCGTAGCGGTCGGGGAACCAGGGCTTGATCACATACGGGAGCGCGAAAAAGCCGAGCGAGCCGGTCGGCAGCAGCAGGACCGGCGCGATAAACCACAGGACGGTATCCGCCCCGATCACAACCAGGACAAAGGCGACGGCGACCATCACCAGGCAGCCGAACAGCACTTTCGGCATGCTGTACTTGAAAAAGAGACGGGTAAGCGTGGAGGCGGCCACCGCACCGACCAGGTAGCGGATCATATGGAACGCGGAGATCCGCGTCATGGAGAAGCCCAGATCGGCCCGGACTGCGGTAAAAATGCTGCCGCTCGTATTCATCAGCATGCCGATCAGGGCCAGCTGAAATATGCTGGCGCCGATTACGACAAGGAGTTTGTCTCTGTTTTCCGTCTTCATGCGTGAGTCCTGCTTTCCGACTTTTTAAAAAATCTTACCATTGCCCTCCGGCAAAAGCAACAAACGTGATGACGTATTATCTTACGGGTCTGCAACAAAAGGTTGCGGGCCGTCGGCGGGCTGGCAGGCTGTGCCGGCCGGCTGCGGCGTCCGCCTTCCGGCGCTTCCGCATGCTTGCCGACGCCTCATTTTTCCTTGAAATTTCCGAAGAAACAGGTACAATTACAGTATAGCCGCCGAAAGGAGATTTCTCATGCCGCTGCCCTTCCGTATTACCCCCGTCCGTCAGGACGAAGTGCTGCGCCGTTCCGCCATGCTGCGTCCCTCGGAGGAGGAACTGACCCTTTTCCGCGAGTGCCGCCGCGACGCCGAATATGTTCTGGAATACAAGATCACCGAGCGGAACCGCCCCCTGGACATCCTGAAGGATGATCCGCTGCGGGAGTCCTTTCAAGGCTGCGATTCCGTCATTATCTTTACCGCCCGCCTGGGCGATGCCTTCCGCGAACTGACCGAAGACCCCGGCGAGCCTGAAAAGGCCATCCTCTGGCAGGGCCTGGCCGCCGAGCGCCTGGATGCCCTGATCGAGTCCTATCTGGATTATAAAGAGACCCTCCTTCGCCCCTCCGGCGCCGTCCTCACCCCGCACTTCCCCTACCGATGGCCGGACGTCCCGGAAGACTCCTTCACCTCAACCCGCATCGTCGGCATCAGCTTCCACCCGGACGAAACCCTCGTCAGCCGCTGCCGCACCTGTTTTGTAAAGGACTGCCCTTCGCGGCGGGAAGCGCCTGCGGAATAAAAACAGGGTCCCCGGAGGAATCGTCCCTCAGGCGGCCCCGTTGACGGCACAAAAAAACAGGGTCACCGGAGGAAGTATCCCTCAAGTGACCCTGCTTTGTTATTTCAGGAAGCCCAGGCTGCCGATGATCGGCGCGTCCTTCGCCTGGCCTTTGCAGACCTGGAAGAAGAGGATGACGCGGATCACCAGG
>CADBQE010000042.1 GCA_902796695.1 uncultured Lachnospiraceae bacterium | reverse complement strand
CGGTCAATGATTTTGTCCCTGAATAACTGTTCTACTGTTCGTGTAATTCCATAACGGACATGTCCGAAGGTCAGTCCTCCCTGAAAATACACGGTATACGGGGGTCTGACGGGGCCGTCCGCGGACAGTTCGATGGAGGAGCCCTGCACGAAGGTCCCCGCCGCCATAATGACCTTGTCCGCATAGCCGTCCATGTCGGACGCTTCCGGCGTCACAAACGAGTCCACGGGTGCCGCGCCCTGGATCCCGGCGCAGAACGCGGCCAGGCGCTCCGGCGTCATCAGGTCGATCGCCTGAATAATGTCATAACGCGGCTCCATCGGTCCGGGACTTACGTGAAAGCCCAGGCTTTCGTATAAAGCCGCCGCGAAAACCGCGCTCTTCTTGGCGCCAGCCACGACGGTGGGGGAAAGGAAAAAGCCCTGATAGAACGAGGACATCACCCCGAGGCTCGCGCCCATGTCCTTGCCCAGGCCCGGTGCGGTCAGGCGCTTGGCGCAGCGCTCGATCAGGTCTTTCCGGCCGGCGACGTATCCGCCGCTCGGGGCCAGTCCGCCGCCGGGATTCTTGATCAGCGACCCGACGATCATGTCCGCACCGTAATCCGAAGGTTCCTTCACGTCCGTAAATTCCCCGTAGCAGTTGTCCACCATGACCGTCAGGTCCGGTTTGATCTCCTTCAGGAAGCGGATCAGTTCCCCGATCTCCGCCGGGGAAAACGTCTTGCGGGCGCTGTAGCCGCGCGAGCGCTGAATGGTGGCCAGTTTTGTCTTTTCCGTTACGGCGGCGCGGATCTGCTCCCGGTCGAACGCATCGCCCGGCAGCAGTTCGACCTGCCGGTACGTGATCCCGTTTTCCGCCAGGGAGCCCACGGAGGGCCTGATCCCGATCACTTCCTCCAGCGTATCGTACGGCGCGCCGACCGGGGACAGGAGCTCGTCGCCCGCTTTCAGATTCGCCGACATGGCCAGATACAGGGCATGCGTCCCGCAGGTGATCTGCGGCCGCACCAGGGCGTCTTCCGTATGGAATACGTCCGCGTACACCTTTTCCAGCGTGTCGCGGCCCTGGTCATCGTGGCCGTAACCGGTGGAGCCGTTCATGTGATAGTCGGCCACTTCGTTCTTTATCATGGCATTCAGCACCTTCAGCTGATTGTGCTCCGCCACTTCATCAATGCGCCGGAAAGGCTCCGTCAGCGTGCGCAGCACGGCCTCTCCCCGCTCGTATACTTCTTCCGATATTCCCAGTTTCCGGTATTCTTCCTGCATGGGATTCCTCCTTAAAGTCAATTCGGGCAAAATTATATCACAGATTCCGAAAAACCGCTTGCACTTTTTGATTTTCCTTGTATAGTTAAAAATACCCGATTGAGTCACTTCAGTGAGGCAGTATCATGAAAAATTTCACCGGATTCTTAATAAAGCAGCAGCGTCTGCACCAGGGACTGAGCCAGGAGGCCCTCTGCCGGGGGATCTGCGCCGTTTCCTACCTGAGCAAGATCGAGCAGGGTCTGGGCCACCCCAGCCCGGCCATCCTGCAGCAGCTCATGGCGGCGCTCGGAATCTCCTACAATCAGGACGAAGAAATGCTCAGCCAGGCGCAGGACATGCTGGACGCCTATTTCGACAAGTATTTCCACTCCGAAACCGCGGATCGGGAAGCCGCCTGGCTGAAGCTGCACCAGCAGGAAATGGAGAACAGCGAGCTGCACTTAAGCTGGCATCTGTTCAACCTTTACGCGCTCCTGCAGAAGCACGGCAAATCCGCCCCCGTCTGCCATCAGGAAGCGGCTTATCTGGCGCGCTTCCGCGATTATATGGAAGAGGACCTGCTCTTCCTCTATTATGCCGGCGCCGGCCAGGTGGAGTCCGAAGACCAGCCGGAGCTGCTCCGTCTGGCGGAAAACCTGAAGCCCACGAGCTTTGTCAAGCAGAGCATCGCGGAAACGTATTACGTCAGAAAAGATTACATGAGCGCCATCGCCGCGGCCGAGCGGGCGTTTTCCGCCGCGGCCGAGGAGGGTTCTCTGCCCATCATGCTCTGGAGCAGCTATCTGCTGGGCGCCTGCTATTCCAATTACAACGACCTGGGCTTCATGCTGCGCTACTACAAACGGGCCCGCGAGCTCTCCCGCAGCTTTGACCCTTCCGTGACCACGCTGATCGACTACCAGATTGGTTCCGCCTTTCTGGAGCATACCCGCTATGAAGAAGCGGTGCCCTATCTTCTGGCCGCCGATTCCCGGAAAGCCGGCGCGGACCAGCGCTTTCTTACGGCGCTC
This sequence comes from uncultured Lachnospiraceae bacterium, assembly GCA_902796695.1. Lineage (GTDB taxonomy): Bacteria > Bacillota > Clostridia > Lachnospirales > Lachnospiraceae > UBA6987. The sequence goes on along the minus strand of CADBQE010000042.1, from coordinate 22,561 downwards.
AAGCTCTCCGTCTGCTATTTTGAGCAGGATCTTGCTTCTCTGGGGCTGGAATACCTGCAGAACGCCTCCGATCTGAAAACGGACCGCATGCCCGCCGTCTACGACAGCCTTCTTCATATGACCACGCTCCGCTATGTGAAGGAAGACCGCAGTTCTTCCGATTACGAAGCCGTCCTGCGGGATCTGTACCAGAGCAGCGAAGCCGCCCTCGGAATGGGCTGCAAGCGGCTTTTCGCGGAATATCTGATCCAGCTGTATATTTCGCAGCGCAAATACAAAGAAGCCCTCGCGCTGGGGGCGGAGCACGGTTATGTGGGCTGAGCCGGAAGCAGCCTTCTCTTCAGGCTCCGGCGATCCGTCCGCCCCCGCGCTCTGCCGGCTCTGTCCGCGTGCCTGCGGCGCGCCGCGCACCGCGGAAAAGGCCGCCGGTCTGTGCCGTTCGCCCTTAACGCCCCGTCTGGCGCGGGCCGCGGCCCATTTCGGAGAAGAGCCGTGCATCAGCGGCACACGCGGCAGCGGCACACTCTTTTTTACCGGCTGTCATCTTTCCTGCGTCTTCTGCCAGAACCATGAGATCTCCCGCTGTGAGATCCCCGGACGAGCGCTCTCGGACCGGGAACTTGAGGAAACCATCCGCCGTCTGCTGGACCGGGGCGTCCACAATCTGAATTTCGTCTCCGCTTCCCATTTCATTCCCGCCGTCACGCGGGTCCTTGCCCGGCTGCAGCTTCCCGTCCCGGTGGTCTGGAACAGCTCCGGCTATGAAACGCCCGAACAGCTGCGGCAGCTGGACGGTCTGGTGCAGGTCTATCTGCCGGATTTCAAATACGGCGATGAAGCGCTGGGCCGCCGGCTCTCCGGCGTTCCCGATTATCCGTCCGTGGCCCTTGCCGCCCTGCAGGAAATGATCCGTCAGCGCGGCCCCTGTCAGATGGATCAGGACGGTCTTCTCACGAGCGGCGTTCTGGTGCGCCACCTGATCCTGCCCGGCTGCATCGAAAACACGCTGGATGTGCTGGATCTTCTGCGTGATAATTTTGCTCCGGGATCTTTTCTTCTGAGCCTTCTTTCCCAGTATACCCCTATCCGCGCCCTGGCGGAATCCGGTCAGCTGGATGATTATCCGTTCTTAAAGCGCCGGCTGGAACCCGGCGAGTGGCAGCGGGTCTGGGATTATATCCGCTATTCGGACCGGGAGGACGGCTATATCCAGGACCTTTCCAGCGCCACGGAGGAAATGATTCCGGCCTTTGACGGGACAGGCCTTTCCTGACGGAAACGCCGTCTGCGGGAATAATGAGAATATCCTCTTTCTGCACGGAATACCCGCTCAAAACGCTTGCAATTCCTACGGATTATGCTATTATGGGTAGGAAATTTCGCATTGAAGGAGATTCACCAACATGAATAAGAAAGATTTTATCGCAGCCGTTGCCGAAAACGCCGGTGTATCCAAGAAGGAAGCCGAGCTGGTCGTCAAAGCCGCTTTTGAAGAACTGGAAAAGGTTCTGGTCGCCGGTGACAAGATGAGCATCACCGGTTTCGGTACGTTCGAAGTCCGTGAGCGCAAAGCCCGCACCGGCAAGAACCCCCGCACCAAGGAAACCGTGAAGATCGAAGCCTGCAAGGCCCCCGCCTTCAAGCCCAGCCACGTTCTGAAAGATGCCGTGAACAAATAATTCCTGCTGCATCAAAAAAACAGGGAGCGGTCACATCCGAAAGGATCACCGCCCCCTGTTTTTTAGTTTCGTTCTTATCTGTGGAACAAAACTCTTCTCTTTTCAATCCGGCGCGCCAGGATAAACACAACAACCGAAATCAGGTAAACAGGCCACATCCGGATTACAGTAAGAATGTCAGCAGACATTCGGCCGGTACCTGCGCGTGTTCCCGGCCGAAGCAGACAGAAGCGCTGCAGATAACGATCCCGGCCGAAAATATTGCAGAACAAACAATAGATCGCGGCTGCGGCGAAAGCCAAAACTACGGAGCGCGAAAGTACTGTCAGCAGGTAAATGACAGCCGTAAACAGCATCTGATAGAGCAGGATCCTGATCAGTTCCCCTGTGAGTTCCAGTTTTTCACAATATCCCCAGATCATGACCGGAATTAATCCGAGCATCTCGAGGATCAGCGTCCAAACAAGGCCGGGGACTGAGCTGTGACGGACATCCGCAGCTCTCAGGCTTTCCTCCTCTTCCTTTGTATACCATCGCTGCAAAGGAATAAAAGTCCAGAAAAAAAACGGAATGATCAGCCATTGCTGGGCCAGAAATCCAAATCTCCAAGCTCTGGCGTCCGCTTCAAACCCCGCACCGGATTCCGTATCCGCAATAATGAAAGCCAGCGGAATCAGCGGGATCAGCAGCAGCCATCGGAAAGCGGACAGATCCGTAAGGAAAAGCCGCAGGCTGCTTTTTATTCTATTCCATGTACGGCGCATATGTATCCATCCTCCAGACTGGGATCCTGACGCCTGTTGCTCTGTTCGAGCGGTGAAACAACGCGGATCCACTGTTTTCCGTCATGCCATTCTCCCCGCACGGGGAAAAACGGCGGCAATAATCCGCCCGCATCCTCGGCCTTCGTCAAATATACTTTTCCCCGGGCCAGAGCAGCCGTTTCTTCCGGCGTTCCGTCACTGACAACCTTTCCGTTATGGAGGATCATGATCTTGCCGCAAACCATTTCCACGTCTTCAACAATGTGTGTGGCAATGAGTACCGGTATGCCTCTCCGCCTCAGGTCCAGCAGCAGAAGCTTAAACCGCATCCTCTCTTCCGGGTCGAGTCCGGCCGTCGGTTCATCAAAAAGAATCAGTTCCGGATTGCCCAGTATCGCCTGGGCAACTCCCAGGCGGCGAAGCATGCCGCCCGAGAGCGCCCCGGCTTTTTTACCGGCTTCCTGCTCCAGATTTGTCGCCTTTAATGCATCGGTAATGACATCCTTGCGGTCCCCCTTTGGAACTCCTTTCAAAACTGCGTAATATGACAGAATCTCGCTGACGGAAAGCGTTTTGACGGCACCGAAGCGCTGCGGCAGATAGCCTATTCTTTCCGGTTTGATCACCTGACCGGAATTCGCTTTCATAAGTCCGACCAGACAGCGGAGCAGCGTTGTTTTTCCGGCGCCGTTAGGGCCAAGCAGGCCGCACATCTGATCTTCGAGAGAAAACGAAACATTCTGAAGAATTGACTTTTTCCCGATTTGTACAGTAAGGTGATTGATCTGAAGCATGCCGTGTTACCTCTTACGGATATAACCCGTATACCGTAATTATGCCGTACCTGTTTGACCGTCCGTAAAACCAGTGCTGAACCGCTTCTATTTTTCCTTTGAAACTGAAATAGATAGAACCAGTTGTCGACCCATACGAATCTGTTTCTGTCGTATGGTTTTCACTTACTTGAACGCTGTCAACTGCGCTCCAACCGGTGTTCGTATTGTAATAATAAAATGTCCCTTTTACATCTCCGTGGCCACTTTCTGACAGGTTTGTAACCGCAGCATATCCGTACCTTCCTGCAATTACAGATGTCGTTGCTTCAACTTCATCGTAAATGTCGGCCTGAGCACTGGATGCCATGATATGCGGAGCAACAACTCCCAGCAGAAAGCAGGAAGCAATTACAGCGAGAAATAAGTTCCTTTTCATCGGATGGTCCTCCTTATATATTTTTGTGTTTTATATTCTTGTTTGCAATTATTTACCACATCGGAATCACCTCTTTCTTTGCTCTTCCAACCGGAGAAGGAAATCAGCCGGATGAGGACTGCTTTGATCCGTCAATAAATACTGATAGACCTCAGGCATAAAACGCTCTCTTCCTATTAGATCCATTTCGTAGTAAAACAGTTCCCGAAAAGCGTTTTCGGCTTTCCCCAGCGCTTTGCTGTCTATGCTGTCCGGGTGACCGGAACTCAGTATTAGCGGCAGGAGGCTCTCATAAGTCGGTTTTTGTTTTGCCTCAGCAGCTGACAGATTGCCTCCGATCAGTTCTCTCTGGAACAGCTGGATCAACAAAGCTCTGCTTTCGTCCCATTTTACGTTCTGCATAAGAATCCGTGAAGAAATCTGATTGTAATCCATCACAGGTTCCATTCCGGCGTAAAGCAGCAGATTATCCTGCAGAAAAGCTCTTTCATAATAACTGTCCGTCATAAAGGCCCCGGGCAACAAACTGATCGCATCAATTTCTCCGACGCAGTTGTCCGAAATGTTCAGCAAATCACACATTTCGTTCCATACGGATTGGAATTCTTCTCTGTTATAAATGAAATCCCCCTTCATGAGAGGAAGATATGAAACAGTCAGATCCTGCTCTGCTTTTTGCGAGAAAAAGCCTCTGATCAGTGTTGCGGAAACGCTTTTGCCATAAAATGTATCCTTATCAATACGCGGCAAATTACAAATCGTGTTTTGTGCATCCTTCAGTTTTATCTCAAATTCTGATATCCGGCTGTTCGCAATAGGAAGAAAACGGTTTTGTACACGATCCCACATATTCTGATGACCGGGGATCGGATAATAAGCAAAATATCCCGGAAGAAAAACGCCCTGCCGATTCGCATAATGCCTGCCGGTTTGTCCCGTATATTCAATTATGACTGAAGTAATCCTTCCGGGCGGGTCAATATCGAGCCAGTCGCCGTTTCTGGTAAAAGGAATTTCCTCTCCAGTTTCGCTCGTCACGGATTGAACCGTTAAGCCATGATACAGAGTAAATGCATAGTCCTCACGATTCCTGCTTTCTTCCTCCGGAAAAACCTCGACCGAGGCCCGAAGATTGTTTTTAAATGACAACGACATCTTGTAAGAGGCCACCGAAAAACCAGCTGCCGATTCTTTCTCTCTCCATGTGTCGTAGAAATCAGCGTCCGTGTACAGCATTCCATGTTTTGACACCGCATCGACAATTGAATCATTTCCCCGAAAATAAAAGCGGATTCCGCAGGAAACAGCGGCAAGAAAAGCAAGAACAAGACAAATTCTGCCGCCCTTCCGGTATAGGTATTCTTTTCTTGAAAAGCGCAGCACTAGGAATAAGGAGATCCAAAACAACAGGATCACCCAACGACAGGTTTCTATGGGGATACCGTACAGGAAATCCCCCCACATCAATTCTGCTCCCGGGAAGATGCGGACCCATTCATCCAGGCGGGATTCTATCCCTATAATCCTTTCCGGCGCCAGATATGACATCATGGGACTGAATATCATGGTAAAAAGGATGATAAGCAGATAAGAAACGATCCGTTGGTTTCCTGAAAATGCCGAACCGGCTGCCATTCCCATGACGCCCGGCAACAAGGAATATAAAATGATTACACGAATAATATGAAGGAAAAACCGCGCCTCCAACAGTCCGTCTAAAGCAAACCGTATGGCAAAAGCTGCGCATTGAAGTGCGGACATCGCAAATAAAATAGCGCTGAGCAGCAGAGCACATGATATTGCGATTTTCTGAGATGAGCGCGGAATTGCTTTTGTAGCTTCGGTATCCGGATCATCAATCAGATTTGTACCTATTTCATAAGACAAAAGAGCAAAGACCGAAAAATAAATAAAATTAAACTGAACGCTGCGATCAAGTACAAACAGCGGGCTTCTTTCAGATGGATATAAAAATGGAATAACCAAAAAGGAGCAAAGGACAACTGCTGTGATAAGCACCAAGGCTGTGTTTCGGAGATAAAATTTCCATACTGTATTCCATGTTGTTCGCACAGGATCCCCTCCTATACTTGTGCTGCTTTATCATTGTGTCTGCAATCATTTCATCGAAGTTCTTCATTTCCAAAGCAGTTCTTTACAAGTTCTTTCTTCAAAGACTGTTTGGCGCGATAAAGAAGATTTCGGATCTGGCGTGCGTCTTTCTTCATAATCTTTCCTGTTTCTTCGTTAGACATGTTTTCAAAAAACACAAGGCAAATGACCTGACAATAGTCCGGGGATAACCTGGCAAGCGCATTGCCGATCATAATCCGCTGTTCCTCTTGAATGCAGGATTGTTCCGGATCAGTCTTATCATAGAGATAAGTCTCCAATTTCTCAACGGGTACATATGAGATTTTTGCTCTTTGTCTTATCCAGTCAACTGCCACATTTCGGCCAATGGCCCAGAGCCAAACTCTGAATGAGCTTCTTCCTGAATAATTCGGTTTTCGGACCAATAATCTGAAAAAAGTATCTTGTACCAACTCTTCTGCAGCATGACAGTCTAATACCACACTTTTCAAATATAGGAACAGCGCATCCCTATACACTCTTACAATCTCTGAAAATCCTTCATCGTCGCCTTCAAGGAAACGACGGTAGCACTCGGCACCGTAATCCGTCATCGGATTCTCCTTCCCGGCAAGAATCTGGGCCCTCCTTGCCAATTAGTCGTATGAAAAGTGAAAATGTCTCACCTTTCACTTATAGAACGATTGCGACAGGCAAAATCAGACATCTAAAAAAAATTACCTTTCACCTATATAACAATCGGGAAAGGCAAAAACGGACATGAAACGAAAAAAAAATTCTCATTCTGTCCTCAAATGTATTCTGTTCTCGGCTCTATTCTTCCCAGATCCGGGCGTGGAAGGGGCCCAGATGTTCGGTGCAGAGGGGCTGGGAGTCGTAGACCAGGCGCGCTTTGCGGGGTTTGTATAAAGATTTGCGGGGTTCGGCGCTCAGGCTGCATTCGACGACGTAGGATCTGCCGCTTAAGCTGCGTCGGTAGACGAAGGAATCTTTTTTGTCGCTGAGGAGTTCAAAGGTTCCATAGGGGAAGACTTTGCTCCCACGGCGCAGGGCGAGCAGGAAACGATAGGTTTCTTCCACGTCCGGGTAGGGCGTTTGCTGGATAAGACCGGCATGTGGGGGCGGGAGCTGACCGCCGCCGGGAAGCAGGACGCGGGTATGTTCGCGGGTCCCGGCATTCAGGATGCGCAGGATCTCCGTTTCGCTCATCCGGCCCCGGTTCTCCGCCACGAAGCCTTTCGCCTCCACGTCCGTGATCTGGTCCAGGCTGGTGAATTCATAATTGGACAGCCCCATCTCGTCGCCCTGATAAATGAAAGGCGTGCCGGGCAGCGTCAGCTGCAGCACCGCCAGCAGTTTGGCAATATGCGGATGCAGAGACTTATCACGGCTGACTTTGCTGACCATGCGCGGGTTGTCATGGTTATTGAAGAACAGCGCGATGCGGCAGTTCGTCCCGTAGTGACGGATCCAGTGCAGGATATGATCCCGGTAATAATTCAGATCGTATTCATAATCTTCCAGGCGGGTATGGCCGGGTGTTTCCAGGTGGTCAAAGGAAAAAATCATATCCAGTTCGCCGCGTTCCTCCGCCGTGACCATGCGGCTCATATTCATCCCCAGGCCGGGGCATTCTCCCACGGAAAACGCGCCGTACGGATCAAAGGCTTCCCGCCGGATCTGTTTCAGAAATTCATGAAGGCGCGGCCCGTAAATATAGTGTTCCACCCCGCGGAAGCCGATCAGCTCCCCGATCGCGCCGTTCCCGTCCGGCAGTCCCGGATCCTTGGAAATATAGTTGATCACATCCATGCGGAAGCCGTCCACCCCTTTTTCCAGCCACCAGCGGATCATGTCGATCAGTTCCCGCCGCAGCGCATCGTTTTCCCAGTTTAAGTCCATCTGCTTCTTCGAGAACAGATGGAGGCCCCACACTTCCGCTTCCGGGAAGCGGCGCCAGGCGGGCCCGGAGAAAAAGCTGGTCCAGTTGTTCGGCGGCGTATCGGGCGAACCGGAGCGCAGATAATAATAATCCCGCCGGGGCGAGGAGGGATCCGCCAGCGCTTCCTTAAACCAGGGATGCTCGTCCGAAGTATGGTTCAGCACCAGGTCCATGATCAGGCGCATGCCGCGGGCATGCACTTCCGAAAGCAGGCGGTCAAAATCCTCCATCGTGCCGAATTCGGCCAGGATCGCGCGGTAATCGCGGATGTCGTAGCCGTTGTCGTCATTCGGGGAATCATAGACCGGAGAAAGCCACAGCGCGTCCACGCCCAGTTCCTTCAGATAGTCCAGCCGCGAGATGATCCCCGGAATATCGCCGATCCCGTCGCCGTTCGAATCGCAGAAGCTGCGCGGGTAGATCTGATAAAAGACCGCCTCCTTCCACCACGCGGGCCTGACCGGTCCTTCCGAGGCCGGTACGGTCTCCGGCTCCCGGTTGACCAGGTTCAGGACCGCTTCAAACAGCGCTTTATCGACTTTGCCCTTCAGCAGTCCGGCCGCCGCGCGGATCTTCATATGCGAGACAATCGGATTGGTGATCGTGCTCTCAGGCAGCCCCAGCTGCAGCAGGATCCGGTCCGCCAGATCCTTTCCGATGGGGGTGCGGTATAATTCACCGATGGTATTGTTTACAGTCAGCATGGTCGCTCCTTTTCCGAAAAACGGGCACCCGCGGGCACCCGTTTTCGCTGCAGCACTTATTCCAGCATCATATCCATCAGGGACAGCTGGTTGCTGGCGGCCATATCGCCCAGAATGCCCAGCTGTGCCATGGTTTCCGCCAGCGTCGAATTGATTTTCGAGCGCTGGATCATATCTTCGCGGGAGAGGAATTTTCCCTGCGCGGCCGCCTCTTCCAGACTCTGCGCCGCCTGCAGGCCCAGGCCGGCGATGCTGGCAAAGGACGGCATGATCTTCCCGTCCACGATGCGGAAGCGGTCCGCCTTCGCCCGGTACAGGTCGATGGGCATGAACTCAAAGCCGCGGGCGTACATTTCTTCGGCCAGCCGCATGTCGCGGAGCGTGCGCTGTTCCGTGTCGGACAGATGATCCTTGTTCTTGCGGTAAAGCGCCAGATTCTGCGCCAGGATCTCCCGGCCGCGGCCCATCTTTTCGTAGTCAAAGCCGTCCGCGCGGATGCTGAAGTAGGCCGTGTAATATTCCAGCGGATAGTACATTTTGCAGTACGCCACGCGCAGGGCCATCATGACGTAGGCCGCCGCGTGCGCTTTCGGGAACATATACTGGATCTTCTCCGCGGAGCCCAGGTACCATTCCGGCACACCGTGCTCTTCCATCTGCTGCTTCCAGTCCGCCCAGTTTCCTTCTTTGCCCTTGGCCACTTTGCCCTTGCGGACGCTTTCCATGATCTTAAAGGACAGAGCGGGGTCCATGCCCTGCCCGATCAGGTAGAGCATGATATCGTCGCGGGTACAGATGGATTCCTTTAAGGTCGCCGTCCCGCTTACGATCAGGTCCTGCACATTGCCCTTCCAGACGTCCGTGCCGTGAGCGATCCCGGCGATGCGGACCAGGTCCGCCACGGACCGGGGATTCGCGTCCCGCAGAATGCCCATGGCGAAATCCGTGCCGAATTCCGGAATGCCCAGCGTTCCGAACGCGCAGCCGCCCAGATCCTCCGGGGTGACCCCCAGCGGCTCGCAGCTGTTGAACAGGGCCAGCACTTTTTCGTCATGGATCGGCAGCTCGGTCATGGTCAGGCCGGTCAGGTCTCCCAGCCGGCGGATCATGGTGGGATCGTCGTGGCCCAGAATGTCCAGCTTCAGCAGGTTGTGGTCGATCGAATGATAATCAAAGTGCGTCGTGATGATCCCGCCCTTTTCCTTATTGGCCGGATACTGGATCGGCGTGAAGGAATAGATGTTTTCCCCGCGGGGCATGACGACGATGCCGCCGGGATGCTGGCCGGTGGAGCGTCTGGTTCCTTCCAGCCCCTTGGCGATTCGTTCGATCTCGCAGCGCCGCTTGTGCTCTCCTTTTTCTTCGAAATACTTCATGACGAAGCCGAAGGCCGTTTTTTCCGCCAGCCCGGTGATCGTGCCGGCCTTGAACGTGCAGCCCTTGCCGAACAGCACTTCCGTATATTCATGGGCCTTGGACTGATATTCCCCGGAGAAGTTCAGGTCGATATCCGGCTCCTTGTCGCCTTTAAAGCCCAGGAAGGTCTCAAACGGAATATCGTACCCGTCACGGATCATGGGCGTGCCGCAGACCGGGCAGTCTAACGGTGCCATATCCACGCCGGCGCCGCCCGCGTTCTTCCGGGTCTCCTCGTTGTCGAAAATACTGTGGCGGCACTTCGGGCAGCGGTAATGCGGCGGCAGCGGGTTCACTTCGGAAATGCCGCTGAAGGTGGCGACCAGAGACGAGCCCACGGAGCCGCGGGAGCCCACCAGATAGCCGTCATCATTGGACTTTTTGACCAGGCGCTGCGCGATGATGTACATGACCGCATAGCCGTTGCCGATAATGGAGGTCAGTTCCTTCGAAAGCCGCTCTTCCACGATCACGGGCAGATGCTCTCCGTACATTTCATGCGCCTTGTTGTAGCACATGGTTTCCAGTTCCTCTTCCGAGCCGGGGATCTGGGGCGGACATTTGTCCGGGCGCACCGGCGAGATGGCCTCGCACATATCCGCGACCAGGTTGGTGTTGTCGATCACGATCTCCTTGGCGGTATTGTAGTCCAGGAAATCGAACTCCGCGAGCATTTCCTCCGTCGTGCGGAAATAGAGCGGCGGCTGGTAGTCTGCGTCCGCGTAGCCCTGGCCTTTCTGCAGGATGCGGCGGTAGATCTCATCCTCCGGATCCAGGAAATGCACGTCGCAGGTGGCGACGACCGGCTTGGCGTACTGGCGGCCCAGATCCACGATTTTCTTCACGTAGCCGATCAGGTCCTCCTGCGTATAGATGCGGCCGTTCCGCCCCGTCCGGGTCAGGTAGGCGTTATTGCCCAGCGGCTGCACTTCCAGATAATCGTAGAAGTTCACGATGCGCTGCAGTTCCTCTTCCGAAGCGTCCCGCAGCAGCGCACGGTAAAGTTCCCCGGCTTCGCAGGCGGAGCCCAGGATCAGGCCTTCGCGGCATTCCGTCAGCAGGCTGCGCGGAATGCGGGGCCGTTTGTTGAAATAGTTCAGGTGGGATTCGGATACCAGCCGGTACAGGTTGATGCGGCCGGTGTCGTTCTTCGCCAGAATGATGATATGATAGCTCGGGGCTTTTTTGATGTCCTCCGGGGTCATGCCCGGCTGATCGTCCACCAGATAGCCTTCGCAGCCGTAAATAATGCGGATATCCTTGCCCTTTTTTTTCAGATCCTCCGCCGTATGCATCGCGTCCGGGAAGGACTGCACCACGCCGTGGTCCGTGATGGCAACGGCTTTGTGGCCCCACGCGGCGGCACGCTTGACCAGTTCGTCCGTATGGGTCAGGCCGTCCATCTCACTCATCTGTGTATGGGCATGCAGTTCCACGCGCTTCATCGGAGCGCTGTCTGTCCGGTTCATTTTCATGTTCTGGTCCGGTTTGATGCCGCTTACGGAGGACAGGACCACTTCGCCGTCATACTGGTCAAACAGCGCGACGGCTCTGATGCGCAGGAAGCTGCCTTCCGCCAGTACATGATCCAGCTGCTCCTCTTCCTGCGGCTTGCCGAATACTTTGCCGCGGATCGAATCCGTGAAGTCCGTCAGGACGAAGCTGAACAGGATATTGCCGTTGCGCAGCGGCTTTTTTTCAAGTGCAAGGACCTGACCGCGCACCGTTACCTCACCCATTTCGCTCTGGATCTCGGAAAGAGGGATCGGATCTCCGTCAAAATCGCGGCCCCAGCTGCCCTCTTCCGAAAGCAGGGCGCGCTTCGGATTATACTGACGGGGCGGTGCTTTCTTATCGGTGTTCTTTTCTTCGGTCTGCTCCGCGCGGATCGCATGGTCCAGAATGGAAAGAATCATGGAATCTTCCGCCTCGCTGTCCCCTTTCCCGGCATCCCGGTGCGCGCCGGTCCGGACGCGTACGGACACATGGAAGCCCAGCCGCTCCTGGAAAACCCGGTTCAGATAATCGGACAGATTTCCGCTGCGCGCGTTCAGCACGGACAGATCCGGCACCTCCAGCATGACGACCTCCTGCCCGGAAAAATCCAGCACGGCGCGCCGCAGCAGGTTGTATTCGTACAGCTGGACGGTTTTCAGTTCCAGCAGAATGCTGTCTTTATACTGTTCATAGGCTTCCCGCAGCGAAATGCCTTCCAGGTGAAAGAATTCAACGATCTCGATGCGGACGTCCTTGTTTTTGAAGAACTGCTTTTTGACGGCAGCCTCCATGGCCCAGATATCCCGCTTGGGGATGATGAACGGCGCATGCAGATAGATCCGCAGCCGGTCCCGCCTGCGGGTCATTACCATTTTCGAAATATAGATCTCATCCGCGCGGTTCATGATCGCGTCCGTTGTCATCAGGCCCGGGATCGCGGTCATGAGCGGTGTCATTCCTGCAGGATCAAACATGCGGTGTCTCCCAATTTATGATTTCTTCTTCGAGTGCGGCAAGGAGCTGATCTTCCGGCATTTTCCGCAGGATCTGCCCTTTCCGGAACAGGAGGCCTTCGCCCCGGCCGCCGGCAATGCCCAGATCCGCCTCGCGGGCTTCCCCCGGGCCGTTGACCGCGCAGCCCATGACCGCGACCGTCATGGTTTTGTCCGGATAGCGGGCGGCCATGGCTTCCACGGCTTCCGCCAACGGGATCAGCGCGATCTGCGTGCGGCCGCAGGTCGGGCAGGAAATCACCTCAATGCCCTCTTTTCTGAGGCCCAGGCTGGTCAGGATGTGCTTTGCCGCCTTGACTTCCTCCGTGGGATCGCCGGTCAACGAAACGCGGATCGTGTCGCCGATGCCGCGGGACAGGATCGCGCCGATGCCCACGGCGGATTTGACGGTGCCGCTGTAAACGGTGCCCGCTTCCGTGATGCCCACGTGCAGCGGGTAGTCGCAGCGTTCCGCGATGATCTCGTGCGCGCGGATGCTGATCGGGACGCGGCTGGACTTGATGCTGAGGACCAGGTTGTCGTAGCCGAAGGCTTCGATCATCGCCGCCTGGCCCAGCGCGCTTTCCGCCAGACCTTCCGCGGTGACGCCTCCGTATTTTTCGATATATTTCTTCTCCAGCGACCCGCTGTTTACGCCTACGCGCAGCGGGATCCCATCCCGGGCCGCGCGCTCAACCACGGCCTTTACGCCTTCGGGCGAGCCGATATTGCCAGGGTTGATGCGGACCTTGTCCGCGCCGCCGTCCATGGCGGCCAGGGCCAGCTTATAGTCAAAATGAATATCCGCCACCAGCGGGATATGGATCCGCTCCTTGATGGCGGGCAGGGCGCGCGCCGCCTCCGGCATGGGCACCGTGACGCGGATGATCTCACAGCCGGCTTTTTCCAGGGCCAGGATCTGATTCACGGTGGCCTGCACATCTTCTGTTTTCGTATTGCACATCGACTGGATGGCAACAGGGAAGGAGCCGCCGATGGGGCGGCTTCCGATCCGGACGACTCTGGTTTGTTTCCGTTCCATATTCAATTGAATTCCCGTAATCAATTATTTCCCGAACAGCTTCAGCACGTCGCTGAACAGGATCACGGCCATAAGGGCCATCAGCAGAATGAATCCGATGAAGTGCACCGCGGCTTCGGCCTTCTGCGGCACGGGCCTGCGGAAGATCACTTCAAAGAGGATAAAGAGGATGCGGCCGCCGTCCAGCGCGGGGATCGGCAGCAGGTTCATCACGCCGAGATTGACGCTCAACAGGACCATAATGGTGAGAACGTTCAGCGCCGCAACACCGGCGCCGCCGCTTTCCACACCGGCCTCCACGGCCTGGCCCATGGTGCTGACAATGCCCACGGGACCGGACAGATCCCGCACGCCCACCTTGCCGGTCACCAGCATCTTCAGGGACGTAAAGGTATAAGAGAGCCAGTACCCGGTCTCCCGCAGTCCGCTGCCCAGCAGGTGGAATATATTGCCGTCCCAGTTGTCGTACACATAATAGGCGGAGAAGCCCAGATCATTGATCTCGTAAGGCTCGGGCGTCATGGTCAGGGACAGTTCCTCCCCGTTCCGGCGCACGGCAAAGATCATGGGACTGCCGTCCAGCGGGTGAGCGGCCAGATACTGCTGCATCGCCGAGCCGGTCGGCGTAGCGGTTCCGTTAATGGAAAGAACGACGTCGCCGGGCTTCAGGCCGGCTTTATCCGCCGGTCCGCCGGCCGTCACGTCCGTCAGGGAAGCGTTCTCTTCGCCGGCCATATAGCTGATGCCGACGCGGTAGCCTTTCACATGCGGGTCCAGGGTCACATCCCGGGAAGCGCCGTCCCGCTCCAGCGTCACGGTCACGGGGCTGCCGTCCAGCGGATGATCCAGCAGGTAGAGCATGAGTTCGCGGCCCATCGTGATCCGGTGTCCGTTCACGGCCGTGACTTTGTCCTTCCAGGCTTCGATCCCGGCCTTGGCAGCAGAACTGCCCGCGGTCACGGCATGGACGTCATTGGTATTGATGCCGCCGAACCCCAGCAGGAACAGGGAAGCGACAAAAGCCAGGATGATATTGAAGGCCGGTCCCGCGAAGACCACCAGAAAACGCGCCCAGGCCGGCTTGGAACCGAAGGAATTGGGGGCGGTTTCGTCCGGGTCGTCCTCTCCCACCATGGCGCAGGAGCCGCCGAACGGCAGCGCCTTCAGGGAATATTTCGTTTCCCCTTTGCCGAAGGAGAAGATGCGCGGGCCCATGCCCAGGGAAAATTCCGTCACCCCGATCCCCACGGCCTTGGCCATGATAAAGTGGCCGAACTCGTGGAACAGGACCAGGATGCTGAAAACAATAATGGCTATGATAATACCGGGAAGCATAGTTACCTCATTTTACGGGCGGAGGGACCGCCCTGTTTATTGTACCACCAGGAGCAGATAGTAGACCATCGGCGCCGTCACGGTCACCGAATCGAAGCGGTCCAGAATGCCGCCGTGACCGGGGATCAGATTGCCGTAATCCTTCACGCCCATGCTCCGCTTGATGGCGGAAGCCGCCAGGTCCCCGATCTGCGAGCCGATGCTGCCGGCCGCGCACAGGATCGGCACGAAAACAAGCGGCGCCCGCAGGAATCCCAGATGAGGTGCGCAGATCAGCGCATACACCAGCCCCAGCAGCGCACTGCCCAGCACGCCGCCGGCCGCGCCCTCCCATGTCTTTTTCGGGGAAAGCAGCGGCGTCATTTTATGGCGCCCGAACAGGCGTCCCGCGCAGTAGGCCATCGTATCGCTGCCCCAGGAAGCGATAAATACCGGCCAGATCAGCGTAAAACCGTCCGGCATGCAGCGGATGCGGTACAGGTAGGACAGCAGCACAGGCACATAAAGCACGCCGAAGAACGCAGCGGCCGTCTGGCTGAACTGATACCGCGGAAATGTGAAAACAAAAGTGCCCAGAATCAGGATGAAGCCCAGGATCAGTACGAACATCAGCCACGCGTCCCACTCCAGATAAACCGCTTCCAGGAACAGGGCGCCGGCCATCATGCCGGCCGCGGCGAGCGGTGTTTTCCACACGGATGCCGCCTGATAAAGTTCAAACAGGCCGATCAGGCTGATCACGGCCAGGGCGGCGAACAGGGGAATGCCTCCCAGCCAGAAGAACAGGACCGCGGAAGCCAGTACGATGACGCTGCTGCGCAGCCGGATCCAGAAATCACGATCCATCGCTCTTCCTCCCGCCGAAGCGGCGGTCACGGCTGTTGTAGACCGCGATCGCCTCCTCCAGATCCTCATCCGAGAAATCCGGCCAGAGAACTTCCGGAAACTCAAATTCCGAATACGCGCTCTGCCAGGTCAGGAAATTGGACAGGCGCATTTCGCCGCTGGTGCGGATGATCAGGTCCGGATCCGGCACATCCGGGTTGTCCAGATGCGCACTGATCATGTCTTCCGTAATATCTTCCGGCTTCAGGCGGCCGGCCGCGATCTCCTGCCCCAGCTTGACCATCGCGCGGCGGATCTCGTCGCGTCCGCCGTAATTAAGGCCCAGGATAAAGGTCAGGCCCGTGTTGTCCTTCGTGGTCTGTTCCACGGAATCCAGGATCCTGATCAAATCCGCGGCAAAATGCGAGCGGTCTCCCATGATCAGGACGCGGGTGTTTTTCTTCATGGCTTTCTTTTCCAGGCGGGGAATATAGTAGCGGATCAGCTGCATCAGGGCGGCCACTTCGTCGTCGCTGCGCTTCCAGTTTTCGGTGGAGAACGCATAGACGGTCAGGTATTTCAGGCCGATGTCGTTGCAGCTGTCCAGAATATCCTTTAAAGTTTCGCAGCCCTGCTTGTGCCCCAGGGCCCGGGGCAGGCGCCGCTTTTTCGCCCAGCGGCCGTTGCCGTCCAGTATGACGGCGATATGGTTCGGTACTTTCTGTTCGGTCGTCATTGCTTCTCCCGTTCCGCCCGCGGCGGATATGCAGAGGGGCGGCTGCCGGCCGCCCCCACGACGCACTCTTTCTGGGCAGCGGGATGCCCGCCGCCTGCCGATGCGTTAAACCGTCATGATCTCCTTGGTCTTCGCTTCCACGGTCTTGTCGACTTTTTCCACGAATTTGTCCGTCAGCTTCTGGATCTTCTCTTCGTCGGCCTTCTGGTCGTCTTCCGTGATCTCGCCGGCCTTCTGGGCCTTCTTGATGCTGTCGACCGTATCGCGGCGGATATTGCGGATGGCTACTTTGGCGGCCTCGCCTTTCTTGCGGACGTCTTTGGTCAGATCCTTGCGGCGTTCCTCGGTCAGTTCCGGGAAGACCAGGCGGATCACCGAACCGTCGTTGTTGGGGTTGATGCCGATATCGGAGGCCTGGATGGCGCGTTCGATATTCTTGATGGTGCTGCGGTCCCAGGGCTGGATCATCAGGATCCGGGCTTCCGGAACGGAGATATTGGCCATCTGCTGGATCGGAGTCGGTGAGCCGTAATAATCCACCAGCACCTTGTTCAGGACGCCGGGATTGGCGCGGCCGGCCCGGATGGTTGCGAACTCTTCGTTCAGGTTATCTAAAGTCTTTTGCATTCTGTCTTCTGCAGATTCCAGGTAATCCATGATTTCCTCCTTCTTTATGATGACGGACCGCCTCACGGCCGGGTCCGTAAATTACACGGTGATTCTGGTGCCGCTGATCTCGCCCTTGAGCGCGCGGGTGATGCTGCCGTTTCCGTCCAGCGCGAAGATCGCGAGCGGCATCCGGTTGTCCAGGCAGAGGGCGGAAGCCGTCAGGTCGATCACGCCCAGCTTTTTCTCCACGACTTCATCGATGGAGATGGTATCATATTTCTTCGCATTCGGGTTTTTGGCCGGGTCGCTGTCATAAACGCCGTCCACGGCTTTGGCCAGCAGGATCTCATCCATTTCCAGCTGCAGCGCCCTGAGGACGATGCCGGTGTCCGTGGAAAAGAACGGATGCCCCGTTCCGCCCGCGAAGAAAACGACCTTGCCGGCCGAAAGAGCTTCGTTTGCCGCGTCTTCGGAAAACAGGCGCGTCATGCCGCCGCAGGCAAAGGGAGTAAAGATCTCTGTCTTCATGCCCAGGGACCGGAAAATTTCCGATACATAGAGCGCGTTCATGACCGTAGCCAGCATTCCGATCTGGTCCGCCTTGCTGCGGTCGATGTTTTTGCTGCTGCGGCCCCGCCAGAAGTTTCCGCCGCCGATCACGACAGCCAGCTCCACGCCGTCTTCCACGGCCGGCAGCACCTCCTGCGCCACCGCCCGCACCCTGCTCTCATCAAAGCCGAAATGCGTCTCGCCCGCCAGGGCCTCCCCGCTCAGCTTCAGGATCACTCTCCGGTGCTCTCTCATCCCTCTCCTCCTTCTTCCGGAAGATCAAATTCCAGCCCTTACTTTATCACATTACTCTCCCTTTGTAAACCATTTGCTTCCCTCCCCGCCCCCGTCTTTTGTGACAGGGGGACGGTTCCTTTGTCACGTTTTTTCAGGATTCGGCGCCGGGACTTCCGGTCCGTTCTGCCGCCTTCCGCTTTTTTATTTACATTCCGCCGATACTGTGATATATTCGGGGCATAACATCTTTTTTTCACAGGTATACTATCATGAAACGTCCCGACGGCCGATTACTTCGGCACACCGATCCCATGTACCGCGTTGCCGTGCATCTGATGCCCAGACGCAGCGACGCCATGAACGCCATCACGCTGGACATCCCCTACGAACCGATCCGGCAGTATGTCCGGGAAAAGAAGAAGCAGGGCATCGCCATGAGCAATATGACCGTGATTCTGGGCGGTCTGGTGCGCCTGACGGCGGAATATCCGCCCATCAACCGGTTTGTGATGAACAAGCGGGTCTATGCCCGCGAAAAGATCACGGTGGGCATGGTGGTGGCCGGCTCCCGGAAAGACGAAGGCACCGCCAATGAAGGGACCATGTCCAAGATCACATTCGAGCCGACGGACAATATTTTTCAGATCAATGAAAAGATCGAACAGTATATAGCGGAAAACCGCGTAGGCGACAATTCCGCGGAAAAAGTCATTCATGCCGTCACGTCCATCCCCGGCGTGCTGCGCGGCGCCGCCAATCTGATCCGCTGGGCCGACAAGCACAATGTCCTGCCCCGCGGCATCATCGAAGCCAGCCCGTTCCACTGCTCCATGCTGTTCACCAATCTGGCCAGCATCCGCACGAATCATATCTATCACCACATTTACGACTTCGGCACCACCAGCATGTCCTTCGCCATGGGCAACCCCCGCTGGGTCCCCAAGCAGAAAAACGGCGAGATCGTGTTCGAGCACTGCATCCCGCTGGGCATGGTGATGGACGACCGCACGGTCTCCGGCCACTATTTCGCCATGACCTTCCACCGCTTAAAGCAGCTCTACGCCGACCCCTCTCTGATGGAAGAAGGCCTGCCGGCCCCGATCCCGGACCCGGAACTGTAAAACCGAAGCAGGCGTTCGCCCACATAAAAACCGCCGATCGATTCAGTCCGATCGGCGGTTTTTTGATGTCACGTCCCCTCTCACGCTTTTCCGCGCTCAGTCGAGTTCGCGCCGGCCCGTGTAGAGTTCATAGTAACGGCCTTTCATCGCCAGCAGTTCTTCGTGGGTGCCGCGTTCGATGATCTCGCCCTGCTCCAGGACCATGATGGCGTTCGCGTCGCGGACGGTGGAGAGGCGGTGGGCGATGACGAAGGTAGTGCGGTCTTCCATCAGGCGGTCCATGCCGCGCTGGATCTGGCGCTCGGTGCGGGTGTCCACAGAGGACGTGGCCTCATCCAGAACCAGGATCGGTGCTTTGGAGAGGGCGGCGCGGGCGATGTTGAGCAGCTGGCGCTGCCCCTGCGAGAGGTTGGTGCCGTCGCCTTCCAGCTTCGTGTCATAGCCCTCGGAGAGCTTCATGATAAAGCTGTGGGCCGATGCAGTCTTCGCCGCACGAATGACTTCCTCATCCGTCGCATCCAGACGGCCGTAGCGGATATTTTCCCGCACGGTACCGGAAAACAGGTGCGTATCCTGCAGGACCATGGCGATTTTACTGCGCAGCTCATCGCGCTTCATGTCCTTGATATCGACGCCGTCGATCGTAATCGTCCCTTCCTCGATATCATAGAAGCGGTTCAGCAGGTTGGTGATCGTGGTCTTGCCGGCCCCGGTGGAGCCCACAAATGCGATCTTCTGTCCCGGCTTGGCATAAACATTGATATGCTTTAAGACCGTCTTTTCGGGCACGTAGCCGAACGAGACGTCCTTCATGATCACATACCCCTTCATGGCGCTCATATCGGACGCGTCGGGTTTGTCCGCCGCCTCCGGCTGCGTATCCATCACCTCGAATACACGCTCCGCGCCGGCCAGCGCCGCGAAGATGGTCGTCATCTGTTGCGACAGGTTGTTGATGGGCATGGAGAACTGGCGGGAATACTGCGCGAACACGGTCAGCCCGCCGGGCGAAAGCTTCCCGGCAAACATCAGCAGCGCGCCGACCCCGACGGTCACTCCGTAGGAGATCTGGGACGTATTGCCCATGACGGGGCCCATGATGCCGCCCCAGAACTGGGCTTTGAACTGCTTGTCCCGCATGTCGTCGTTCAGGAGGCCGAATTCCTCCACGCAGTCCGCTTCGTGATTGAACACCTTCACGACCTTCTGGCCGCTCACGTTTTCTTCGATATAGCCGTTGACCGCGCCGAGCGCCGCCTGCTGACTGCGGTAATATCTGCGGGAAAGGCCCGCAATGGCCAGGCCGCCCATCAGAAAGACCGGAATGAAGACCACCACGATCAGCGTCAGCAGCCAGTTGGTGGTCAGCATGAAGACCAGCGTGCCGATCAGCGTCACCACGCCGGACACGATGGAGGTCAGGGAATTGCTGAACATCGCGTCGATATTGTCGATATCATTGGTAAAGCGCGACATGATCTCGCCGGTCGGATGGCCGTCGAAATAGCGCAGCGGCAGATGCTGCAGCCGGCTGAACAGGTCGCCCCGGATCCGCTCCATCACATGCTCCGCCACATGAACCATGATCCGGCCCTGCAGATACGTGGTCACGATGCCCACGCCGTAAACAATGGCCAGGATCAGCAGGGCGGTCAGAACATATCCCATCACGCCCGTGCGGCCCCAGGCCGCGGCCAGGCCTTCGATGATGCGGTCCATAAACCGTCCGATGGCGGAGACCTGCGGCGTAAAGTCCGGCGCAACCGCCTTGGAAAGCTTGTCAATGATCGGCGCCATCAGATAGGAGCCGAACAGGGAGGTCACCGAGCTGATCAGCATGCAGACCAGTACCGCAGTCAGATGGATGCGGTAGCCCTTTACATATTTCAGCAGACGGCGGACGGCCGCCCCGGCATTTTTGGGGCCGGTACCCTTCCCGCCCCGTGCCTGACGGTTGGAGGATGTCTGCAGCAGCTGCTTTTTCGCGGCGCTGTTGTAGCGTTCCTGAAGTTCTTTCAGACTTCTGGCCATCACGACACCTCCTTTCTTTCCAGCTGGGAATCGCAGATCTCGCGATAGGTCTGGCTGGTCCGGAGCAGTTCCTCATGCGTGCCCTGTGCCGTGATGCGCCCCTCTTCCATGACCAGGATCAGGTCCGCATCCATAACGGAGCTGATGCGCTGGGAAATGATCAGCTTGGTGGAATCCTTCAGTTCTTCGCGGAACGCGCGGCGGATCAGGGCCTCCGTGGCCGTATCCACGGCGCTCGTGGAATCATCCAGGATCAGGATCTTCGGCTTTTTCAGCAGCGCGCGGGCGATGCACAGGCGCTGCTTCTGGCCGCCGGAGACATTGGTGCCTCCCTGCTCGATGACCGTGTCGTATCCGTCCGGGAAGCTGTCGATGAATTTGTCCGCCTGGGCGCGCGCCACCGCCTGACGGATCTCTTCGTCCGTGGCATCCTGATTTCCCCAGCGCAGGTTGTCCGCGATCGTGCCGGAGAACAGTGTATTGTTCTGCAGGACCATGCTCACGTCTTCGCGCAGGTCATGCAGGCGGTAGTCTTTCACATCCGTGCCGTCCACCAGAACGGTGCCCTCATCCGGGTCATACAGGCGCGGAATCAGGGAGACCAGGGTGGATTTGCCGCAACCCGTAGCGCCGGTGATGCCCACGGTGGCACCGGCCGGAATTCTCAGGCTGATATGATTCAGAACCGCATCCTCGCTGGTCTTATAGTAGCGGAAGGTCACATCCCGGAACTCGATCGCCCCGCTCGTCACGCGGCTTCCGCCCGCTTCCCGGCCGTCCGTGATGTCGGGCTCTTCCTCCAGCACTTCCAGGATCCGCTTGCCGGAAGCCATGGCGCGGGAGGAGAACATCAGCATGAAGCTCATCATCAGCAGCGAGGTCAGGATCTGCATGGCATAGGTGATGAAGGCGGACAGATCGCCCACGGGCATCTCGCCGCGCAGGATGATGGGGCCGCCGATCAGCACTAACGCCAGGATCGTCCCCTGCATCAGCAGCGTCATGAGCGGCTGCGTAGTGATCATGACTTTGACGGCGCTGATATTCGCGTCGCGCAGCCCGCGGTTGGCAGCGCTGAATTTTTCTTCCTCGAACTCTTCGCGCACGAAGCTCTTGACCACGCGCACATTGGTCACATTTTCACGCACCGTCGCATTGATCCCGTCGATCTTCTCCTGCATGCGCTTAAAGCGCGGAAAACCTATGCGCAGCACGACGGCCACGCCGATCAGCAGCAGGGGGATGCTGACCGCAAACACCAGCGACAGCTTCGGCCGGATGCTGACGGCCATGATCAGGGCCGCGATCATCATGCCCGGCGCCCGCAGCATCATGCGCAGCATCATGCCCACGAAATTGGTCACCTGCGTCACATCGTTGGTCATGCGCGTAACCAGCGAGCCGGTGGAGAACCTGTCGATATTGCTGAACGAGAACGTCTGAATGCGGGCGTAAATGTCCGCCCGCAGATCCGCGGCAAAATTCACCTGCGCTTTCGCGCCGAAATACGCGCCGCCTACGCCGCCGGCCATCATGATCAGGGCATTTAATATCATGCCCCCCATCGCCTGCCAGCCCATGGCCTCCGTCAGCGTTCCGTCATTCGCCGCATTGATCACCGCCTGCAGGAAGGTCGGCATCCGCACCTCCCCGATCACCTCAATAATCATACACACCGGCCCCAGTACGAACCACGGCCAGTACGGCTTAATATACTTGAACCATCTCTTCATTCACAGAACCCTCATAGAGCAAAACTGAAAACAACAGAAAATG
>CADBQE010000041.1 GCA_902796695.1 uncultured Lachnospiraceae bacterium | reverse complement strand
TTTCTCCGATGTCCGGGACGGCGTGGAGATCGAAAAATCCAACGTCCTGATGATCGGCCCGACCGGAAGCGGCAAAACGTTTCTGGTCAAAACGCTGGCCGGCCTGCTGAAAGTTCCGCTCGCGATCGCGGACGCCACGTCCCTGACCGAGGCGGGCTATATCGGCGACGACATCGAAAGCGTCCTGTCCAAGCTGCTCACGGCGGCGGACAATGACGTGGAGCGCGCCGAGCACGGCATCGTCTTTATCGATGAGATCGACAAGATCGCCAAGAAGCAGAACATGAACAGCCGGGATGTTTCCGGGGAATCCGTCCAGCAGGAACTGCTCAAGATGCTGGAGGGAAGCGCCATCGAAGTACCGGTCGGCGCCACCAGCAAGAACCCGATGGTGCCTACGGCCACACTGGACACCACGAATATCCTGTTTATCTGCGGCGGCGCGTTCCCGGAACTCGAAGACATCATCCGGCAGCGCTTAAAGGGCGTGAACAGCATCGGCTTCTCCGCGGATCTGGAAGCTTCTTCCTCCGATCGGGACAACGTGCTGGCTCAGGTCACCATGGAGGACCTGCGGAAGTTCGGAATGATCCCCGAGTTCATCGGCCGTCTGCCGGTCGTGGCCACGCTGGAAAGCCTGACCGAGGATTACCTGGTCCGGATCCTGAAGGAGCCGAAGAATGCCATTCTGAAGCAGTATAAGAAGCTGATGTCGATGGATGAGGTGGAGCTGGAATTCGAAGACGACGCGCTGCATCTGATCGCCGAAAAAGCCATGAAGAAGGATACCGGCGCCCGGGCGCTCCGGTCCATCCTGGAAGAATATATGCTGGACATCATGTATGAGATCCCGCGCGACGATTCCATCGGCCGTGTCGTGATCACCCGGGATTATCTGGAAGGGAAAGGCGGCCCGCGCATCATTCTGCGCGGGATGGACCGGCTGCCCGAACCCGTGAAAGGAGAGTCATGAAACGCGAACTGAAGGACTCGTACGATCTGAATGAACTGCGGGCGATCGTTTCCGAACTGAGGGCCCCGGACGGCTGCCCCTGGGACCGCGTGCAGGATTATGATTCCCTGAAGATCACGCTGCGCGACGAGGCACAGGAAGTGCTGGACGCGGTGGATAAGCGGGATATGGAAAACCTGAAGGAAGAGCTGGGCGACCTGATGCTGCAGGTGATCTTTTACGCGGATCTGGCGGCGCAGGACGGGCTCTTTACCCTGGACGATGTGATGACCGGCCTGGGCCGCAAGCTGATCCGCCGTCATCCCCACGTGTTCGGGGATGCGAAAGCGGAGACCCCCGAGGAAGCGCTCGCTCTGTGGCGGGAAGTCAAGCGCCGGGAGCGCGAGGAAGGATACCGTTAGATGAGGATCGACAAATATCTGAAAATTGCCCGTATCATTAAGCGCCGCACGGTGGCCAACGAAGCCTGCGATGCCGGCCGCGTAAGCGTGGGCGGCAAGCCGGTCAAGGCTTCCTATGAAGTAAAGCCCGGCGATGAGATCGAGATCGGCTTCGGGAACCGGGCCGTCAAGATCCGGGTACTGGAAGTAAAGGAGACCGTCCGGAAAGAAGAAGCGGACAGCCTGTTCGAATATCTGTAGGAGTAGGATTTCTTCATGAGCATCAAGCTGAAAAGCAAAAGCAGAAAAAAGAAAAAGAACAACAGCCTGCTGATCCTGCTGGTGATTTCTTTTATCCTGCTGGCCGGCCTGGGCGCGGCCATTCTCAGCCTGTCTCAGAAAGTCCGGACCTATCAGGAGCGCGAAAAGGAACTGGAATCCCAGATCGCGCTGGAACTGAAAAAAGCGGATACATTCCGCGAGCAGGAAAAATACCGCCAGACCCTGAAGTTTGTGGAAGAGATCGCGCGGGAAAGACTGAACCTGGTCTTTCCCGACGAGATCATCGTGATCCCCCATGAGTAGCGGGCTCAGCGCGGCTGCGGAACGGATCCGCCGGAAAGGCCTCTTCCGAAAGGGAGGCCGCTATCTGATTGCCTTAAGCGGCGGCTGTGATTCGGTCAGCCTGCTTTTTTTAATGCGGGAACTGGCGGAAGCGGACGGCTTTTCCCTGCACGCGCTGCACGTCAATCACGGCCTGCGGGCGGAAGCCGCAGCCGATGAGCGGTTCTGCGCGGAGCTTTGCGGCCGTCTGGGGATTCCACTCAGTGTTTTCCGGGAAAATATTGCCGAAATTGCCGGGCGGGAGAAAATCAGTCCCGAAGAAGCTGGCCGGAACCGACGGTATGCGCGGCTTTCCGAGATGGCGGAGGTCTTAAATGCCGATGCGGTGCTGACCGCTCATCACCGGGACGACCAGGCGGAGACCGTTCTGCTGGCCCTGCTGCGGGGAACCGGCCTTTCCGGGCTGTGCGGGATGCGGGAAAGAAGACCGCTTGCCGGCCGCACGGAACTGATCCGGCCGCTTCTGGACATGTCCCGGGCCGAGCTGCAGGACTATCTGAACGGGCTGGGAGAGCCCTGGCGGGAAGATGAAAGCAATACGGATCCGGCCTACGCGCGGCATTACGTGCGCACGGCCCTGTTGCCGCTCATGGAAGAGCGCTTTCCCGGAGCGGCGGGGCGGATCGCTTCCGCGGCTGCGCATCTGCGGGAGGCGGAAGACGTTCTGCGGCGGCAGGCGGACCTTTGGCTGGCAGAGAATGTACCGGAGGATGTGCTGCCGGCGGACCGGCTCGTCGCGGAGGCCCCCGGCCTGCAGTATTATATCTGGCGGCAGTTTCTGGACGCTTCCGGACTGCGCGACCTGACCCGGGAGCACTTTGACGCGCTTCTGGAACTGGCCGGAAAAAGCAGCGGATCCCGCGTGGTCCTTCCGGGCGGGCGCACCGCGGTCCGGCAGCAGAACGGCATCCGTCTTTTCGCGGACCCGACCGTTCCCGAAAAGGCGGAAACGCCGCGTCTTTCGGTCCGCACGTTCCCGCGTCCCGATTCCCTGAATTTTCCCCAAAACCCCTACACGAAATGGGTGGATTATGCTATAATAACTCCCGATATCTGCCTGAGACACAGGCAGGAAGGAGACTATCTGATCCTGGCCAACGGAAAGCGCAAGAAATTGGCCCGTTTTATGGTAGATGAAAAAATCCCGCTTACGGAACGCGGCGCGTACTGGCTGCTGGCCGACGGCTCCCATATCCTGTGGGTCATCGGCAGCCGCTTAAGCTATGCGGCGCGCGTGACGGAATCTACGGAAACGGTGGCGGAGATCAGATTCGAAAGATAAGGAGACGGAATGGAAAAACATGTGGTGAAGCCCCTGATCGCGGCGGAAGAAGTGGAAAAGAGAATCCGGGAACTGGCGGAGCAGATCAATGCGGACTACGCGGGCCGTACGGTCCATCTGGTCGGCATTCTGAAAGGCAGCGTCCCGTTCCTCTGCTCGCTGGCCAGACATCTGACGGTCCCGGTTACCATGGACTTCATGAGCTGCTCCAGCTACGGCTCCGGAACCACCAGCAGCGGCGCGGTGCGTCTCAACAAGGACCTGGACGAATCCATCGAAGGCCGGGACGTCCTGCTGGTAGAGGATATTATCGACACCGGCCACACCCTGTCCTATCTGGTCAACCTGCTGCAGGACAGAAAGCCGGCCAGCCTGAAGCTGGCTACGCTTCTGAACAAGCCCTCCCGCCGCACGTGCCCGGTAGATGTGGATTACACCTGTTTTATGATCGACGATGTTTTCGTCGTGGGATACGGTCTGGACTATGACCAGATCTACCGCAACCTGAACTACGTCGGCTATGTGGAATTTGTCAAATAAGGAGAGCAGTCTTTGAATCCGAATCAAACGCCCAGACGCGCCAACTGGCTGTTGGTATTTGTAATGTTAGCCGTGGGGGCAACGCTGGTCTTCAGCATGTTCACCAGGATCCAGAACCGCAATCAGACCGAAACCAATTACAGCACGTTTCTGGATCAGATGCAGAAGAAGGCCGTAAAGGAAGTGCGCATCGAACAGAGCGCGGACGTGCCCAGCGGAACGGTCTATTACTCCGTGGCAGACGAAACGGTCACCTATTTCTTCCATACTTCCGATGTCAATGAAGTGCAGAAGGCCCTGCTGGCCTATGAAGCGCAGGGCATCCATGTGGAATACCGCATAGAGGAAGTCACGCATCCGATGGATATGATGACGATCCTGACCCTGGTCGGCATGGGGGTCATGGTCCTCTTCATCTTTGTGACGCTGATCCGGACGTCCGGCGGCGGCGCCAATGCCAGAATGATGGACTTCGGCAAGAGCCGCGCGGTCCGTGTGAGCGGAAGCAAGGTCACGTTCCGGGAAGTGGCCGGCCTGGAGGAAGAAAAATCGGATCTGGAGGAGATTGTGGATTTCCTGAAGGATCCGAAGAAATATACCGACCTCGGCGCGCGGAT
>CADBQE010000040.1 GCA_902796695.1 uncultured Lachnospiraceae bacterium | reverse complement strand
GTCCTGTTCCCCGCGGAGGAAATGCTGATCGATCTGGACGCGGGAGATACGTACCTGAGCGTGTACAGCGCGGATACGCCGCTCTGGGACCTGCTGAAGAAAATGGCGGAGGCCGCCGGATTTTTTGTCTGGCAGCCCCCGGAAAACGAATAGACAATGACTGAAAAGGAGGACTGTCATCATGTCCCTTACCATCTCGGAGATCAGACAGGCGGCGGAACGCATCGCCCCTTATATTCTGAAAACACCCCTGCTGCGGCTGCCGTCCCTGGACAAGGCACTGGGCTGCGAAGTGTATGTGAAGCCGGAGTGCTTCCAGATCACTGGCGCCTTCAAACTGCGCGGCGCCATGAACAAGATCCTGACGCTGACGCCCGAGGAACTGGCGCGCGGCATCGTGACGGC
This sequence comes from uncultured Lachnospiraceae bacterium, assembly GCA_902796695.1. GTDB lineage: Bacteria > Bacillota > Clostridia > Lachnospirales > Lachnospiraceae > UBA6987. The sequence goes on along the minus strand of CADBQE010000040.1, from coordinate 9,084 downwards.
GTCTTCCGGCAACCACGGGAAAGCCGTGGCCTACGCGGCGCATCTGCTGGGCGTGAAGGCCACCATTATCCTGCCCCACGGTGCGGCGCAGAATAAGGTGGACAAGATCCGCCACTACGGCGCGGATATCGTCTGGGCCAGCCTGGAGGACCGCTTCGAGGTGGCCGACCGGGTCTGCCGCGAGAAAAACGCGGTCATGGTGGCGCCGTTCAACGATGAGCAGATCATGGCGGGCCAGGGGACGGCCGGCCTGGAGATCCTGGAAGACTGCCCGGATCTGGACGCGCTCGTGGTCCCCGTGAGCGGCGGCGGCCTGATCGGCGGCCTGTCCACGGCGGTCAAGGCGCTCTCGCCCCGCACAAAGGTCTACGGCGCGGAGCCGGCGCTGCTGCCGCGCTATTCCGAAAGCCTGAAGGCCGGCCGGCGCGTCAAAGTGGAAGCCCATCACTCGGTGGCGGACGGCCTGGTTTCCCTGATCCCCGGCGAGATCTGCTTCCCGGTCGTGGCGGCGCATACGGACGGTTTTGCGGCCGTATCGGAAGACTATGTGCTGAAAGGCTGGAAGCGCCTGGTGGCGGACGGCAAGGTCTTCGGCGAACCGTCCGGCGCCATTACCCTGGGGGCCGTGCTGGAAGGCCTGATCCCCGTAAAGAAAACGGACAAGGTATGCTTCTTTATCTCCGGCGGCAGCGTTTCCCTGGAGCAGCTCCGCCTGCTGGATGACGTGCAGCTGTAACGGAAGAAAATAAGCGGTCGATCTCCGCCGACGCGTACGAACCGTTTTTTGCAGTACAGGGGGAACGGACATGACAGAAGAACTGAAACGGATCATGGAATCGCGCCACAGCGTGCGGCAATACCTGGACAGACCCATCCCGGGACCGGTCCGGGAGCAGCTTAACGCCTGTGCGGCGGAATTGAATGAGCGCGGCGGGCTCAACATGCAGATCGTCTGCGACGAACCGCTGTGCTTCAATTCCCTCATGGCGCATTACGGAAAATTCGAGGGCTGCAGCAACTACATCGTCCTGGCCGGGCGGAAGGCGCCGGATCTGGAGGAGCGCTGCGGCTTCTACGGCGAACTGCTGGTACTGAAGGCGCAGGAGCTGGGCCTGAACACCTGCTGGACGGCCATGACCCACGGGAAAAGCAGGGCGGTGCTTAAGGAAGGGGAGAAAGAGGTCATCCTGATCTCCCTGGGATACGGCAGGACCCAGGGCGTCCCGCGGAAAAGCAGGACGGCGGCTCAGGTCAGCGACCTGAAAGGATCGGATCCGGCCTGGTACCGGGAAGGGCTGGAAGCCGCGCTGCTGGCTCCGACGGCCATGAATCAGCAGAAGTTTTACTTCACCCGGGAAGGCCGCAGCGTGACGGCGAAGGCCGGCCGGATCGGCTCCTGCCTGAAGATCGATCTGGGCATCGTCAGGTGCCACTTCGAGCTGGGTGCCGGAAAAGAGAACTTTCAGTGGGCTCCCTGAACCTGAACGGCGGGAAGCCCGTGATATTGCCAAAAGAAGTGTAAGGAGGCAAAAAAATGAGCAAAGTGAATGATTTTCTGAACGAGACCGGAACCTTTTTCCTGGCGACCGCCGACGGCGATCAGCCCCATCTGCGCCCCCTGGGCCTGCACCTGGAAATGGACGGCAAGGTGCTTTTCGGGATCGGTGATTTCAAGGCCGTCTACCGCCAGCTCACCGCCAATCCGAAGTGCGAGATCGCGGCCTTAAAGCCTAACGGCCACTGGCTGCGCTACACCGGCACGGCCGTGTTTGAGGAGGATCCGAAATATGCGGAGGCGGCTCTTGAGGCCATGCCCCGCCTGCGCGACATCTACAATGAAACGACCGGCAACCGCATGATGGTATTCCATCTGGAGGATGCCGCGGCCGTGGACATTCCCATGATGGGCCCCGGCGAGGATCTGCTGCAGTAAGCGGTCCGCCGCCTTCTGCAGCGCAGCACGGAAGAGGTCAAAATGAGGATCAGGAAATCCGAAGAGCGGGACCTGCCGCGGATCATGGAGATCTACGCCCATGCCCGGGAATTCATGGCGGCCCACGGCAATCCGAACCAGTGGGGCCCCACGAACTGGCCTCCGGAGGCGATGATCCGCCGTGACATCGGGACAGGAAACAGCTTTGTATGCGAAAACGGTGACGGCCGCGTCATCGGTACGTTTTATTTCTCCCAGGGCCCGGACCCGGAGCCCGGATACCGCGGGATCACGGAAGGCGCCTGGCGGGACGGGAGCCCTTACGGCGTGGTGCACCGCATCGCAACGGACCATTCGGAGAGGGGCATCGGCGCCTTCTGCCTGAACTGGGCGTTCGAGCAGTGCGGGCACCTGCGCATCGATACGCACGGAGACAACACCGTGATGCAGAACCTGCTGAAAAAGCTGGGCTTTGTTTACTGCGGCATCATCCGTGTGGCGCAGGACAATGACCCCCGCAGGGCGTTTGAGAAGAGCAGCCAGGCTCCGGCGCAGCCGGAAAACAGAGAGAAAGCATGACAGGAGGAGCACCATGCAGGCCAACGCACTGGAAAAAGTTGAAGAAAGATACCGCTGGCAGTACCAGATGAGCCTGTATAGGAAACCGGGGATCTTCCTGAACACGGCAAAGGTGATCCTGATCGCGCTCGCGATCACCCTGCTCATCCTCGGGATCGGCGTGCTGATCGCAGACGGTTTTGACAAGGACAGCTTCCGCTTCCTCGGCAGGCTTGCGCTGATCCTGCTCGGCATCTGCGCCGTTCTGCTCGTCCTGGGCTACCTGCTTTACGCGGTGGTCATGGGCGGCTATTACGTGGTGGACTTTACGATGGACGGCAAACAGCTGATCCATGCGCAGACCCCGAAGCAGGCGAAAAAAGCGGAGAAGATCAGCCAGGCCGCCGTCATCATGGGGGCGCTGGCCCGCAACCGCGGCGCCATGAGCGCGGGCATGCTTTCCGCCGGCCGCTCCGTGTCCGTCACGGAATTTGCACGGGTGACAAAGGTGGTCGCGAACCGCCGCCAAAGCGTCATCAAACTCTGGAGCCGCGGCTGGAACGAGGTCTACGCGGACGGCCCGGACTTCGATTTTGTGGAAAACTGGATCCGTACTCACGTGCCGGAAACGGTTGAGTGGATCGAAAAAGGGTGAGGCTTTGCCTCACCTTTTTTCCCGGCTGCTCACCCCTTTTACGATCCCGATGATCAGGGCGTAAACTACGCCTGCCACCGCCCATATGATCCAGCTCTTATCCCATCTTCCCGTTATGAAACTGTAAGTCAGAAAGCCGGCCGTGACCGCCATCCAGTAGGTTCCGGAGATCCAGCCGGTCTTTTTTTGTGCCTGTTTTTCGCTGCGGGTGTAGTCTCCCTCCTCCAGCAGCATCCGGTAGCTGCCCTGCACGATCCCGGCCCGCAGGATCAGGTAAACGCCCGCGGCCACGGCGATCAGAATGAAGCAGATCGAGACCGCTTTTGCCAGATCATTGTTCTCAAACAGGAAGAACGAAAGCATCAGCGGGATCACGGAGGTGACGCAGAGCACGATCCCCACCGTTGTAAAGGCGGTGAAGCGCGGCTGGAAGCGCGCCATCTGCTCCCGTACCAGGCCGCTTACGCCGTACGCCGTCTCGATCGGCTCCTTTTCCATGAATTCATATTTCTGCGTGCGGAGCCCCGTCAGCACGAACAGTGCGACCGCGCCGCCCACCAGGAGGAACAGCACGGTCAGGCCGATCCCGACCGCCCCCTGCTCCGTCAGTTTCACCTTTCCGTACGACTTGAGCGCACCCAGCAGGATCAGTGTCACGGGCGAGAGAATGCAGAGCATCACGCCCAATGAGACCTGCCGCGCGTTCTTTTCCTTCACGGCCAGAAAATCCTGCGCTTCCTCCATGGAAACGCTCCTGAGATCCGTGTCGGTCTCCGGCGCGCTGACGTATTCCGGCGATCCCAACTCATCCTTCAGCAGATAATCCGTACTGACCCCGAATACCTCCGACAGCTTCAGGATCCGGTTCATGTCCGGCACGGACTGCGCGCTTTCCCACTTGGACACCGACTGCCGGCTCACGCCCAGCATGTCCGCCAGTTCTTCCTGGGACCATCCGTTCTTCTTTCTGAGTTCAATGATCTTATCAGCGAGTATCATGTTTTCTCCTTCCGTCCGGAGGATCGGTATTTGATTGCCTGCGGGGCTTGCCCGCCGGTGGCATCCTGTTCCCTTCCGGACGCTGACATCGTAGCAAAAACGCCGGTTGCAGGCCATAGATCCGGCTTGGAAATTGCGCAACCGGCGGTTGCAGGTGCGGCAGCAGAGCCGGAATCAAGAGCCTGCTGGTACCAAAAGCTTATAGCCGCAGAACAACCCCCCAGTTCAGCTGGTGGTCATGTTTCTTTCCTATATACCATCTCCCACACGTCCGCATAGGTGCTGAGCGGCTCCTCCGTCAGGAGGCACATCAGCAGGAAGCACTCGTAGGGGTTGACGGGATAGATCTCACCGAAGGAGCATTCCTTCAGGATATGGTTCACAGACTTCAGAAACTCGGTATACCGCCGATTCGGGGCGTTCGCGACGGCGGGGTTCTGGGACCAGATGAAGAAGGAGAGGGTGATCAGGTCGCAGCGGGAGACGGGAGATTTGCCGCTTAAGAGGCGGTGGAGGCGCTGGCGGCTGATGCGGTATTCCGCGAAGGGGCCGTCAATGAGGGAAGAGGAGGCGGGGACCAGGTTGCCGTAGCGGTCCGTGGGGATCGCGCTGCTCAAGACGTGTTCCAGATCGCTCTCCGTGATATCGGCGGCGGTGCGGCCGGCAAAGGTTTCGGTGCGGTCGTACATGGCGGCGATGAGTTCCTGCGCTTCCGCATACAGCGCGCGGTACGCTTTTTCGGTCAGGACCTCCTGCTGCGGGCGGCCGTCCTCCGCGGAGATCTCCTTCAGACGGGCCATCAGCCCGGCCTCCGCCGCACTGCGGATCTGAGGCTCTTTCTCCCGCATGGCCCGGTATTCGTCCATCAGGCGCTCGTACGTGGAAAAACCGCAATGATTCCGGTAGCAGTACGCACAGATCAGCTCCCTGGGATCCCATTCGTTCAGATGCTGCTCGTGCAGGGCCTTGAGGAGCATCTCGTTCACTTCGTCCTCCGTCATCTTCAGGCCGAAGCCCAGGAGCAGCACCACGCTGCGGCGGACGGAATGCTGCGAGAGCCAGTTTTTGGCCAGGTTCCGGATGCGGGCCGTGGTCGGTTCAAAGGAGGCGGGCACGCCGCCCTCCCGGAAGCTGTCGATCAGGATCTGGCGGTAGACATCCTCGCCGATCTCATCGTAGGCGCCGGTAAGGCCGGCCTGGCGGTAAATGTAACGCTTCAGATAGTCGCCGAACGGGACGTACCGCAGCCTTTTCTTCAGCGCTTCATAGATGACCCGGGCTTCGTTTTTCTGGAAATCCTTTCTTTCTATGACTTCAAAAAACAGTTCCCAGGAGCGGTCGGTAAAGTACAGGTTCTGGTCGTATGACATGATCATCTCCTTGCGGATCGTGTGAGCAGCCGGTCAATTCCGGAAATCAACGACGATGCTCCCGTCCGTACATTCAATGGTGACTGTGGAAGAATTGAACGGCCTTTTGGAACCGCGTTCGTACTTCACATTGTTCCATTGCGCCATCGTTCCCCGGAAAATAACGTGATCGTTGAATCTGCTGTCCCATTCTATGGCATGGGACCCTAATTTCTTTAAGCTGGCGGGAAGGCTGAGTTTTTCCCAGTCACCGGTGATCCCTCTGCTTTTGATCTCCGTTACTCCGTCCGGGACCACAAAAGAATGACATTCATCAGGGAAATAGAGATCGACCGCTTTGGAACCTATGATTTTGATCCCGGCTCCTTCAGGAAATCTATATTCTCCTACTGCAAAAGCATAGACCAGGGTCCCGCTCGAATTTTCGATCAGGCAGGTCTCTGCTGTCCGAAAATAGGGGTTGGAAGAGGGGACGCAGACCAGGGACGGTCTGTATTTGCCGAGGCCGCTCACTTTGGAGAGGGAAGCGCCGAGATAAACGCTGCGTATGCTGCCGAACCCGTACTCCTCCAATGACACCTCTGTCATGCTGTCAGGCAGGTACAGATTATATACTTCTTCGATCCCTGCGTCTTTCAGTAGTCCCGCGGTTCCTTCACAGAGATAAAGATTAAAGATAAGTGCCTCGGAAAAGGCATTCCGGGCCGTGGTCACGGACGGGGGGATCGTGGCAGAACCAATATGTGTGCTGCCGAAAGCCCACTCCCGGATCGTGTGGATCGTACTGGGAAGCGTGAGCGTTCGGATGTAGAGGCCATAAAAAACATCCCCTTCGATGACGGTCACCGGCAGTCCGTTATGGGAGGCGGGGATCGTCACATCATATTCATCACTGAGCCATGCTTCAGGATCACCGCCGGAAACCACATGTACCTCAGTACCGTCGGCCGAGACCTCATAACGATAAAGGCAGGCTCCGCAGCGGGTGCAGGTCCCGTCAGCAAGACTGTGACCGAGGCATTCCAGATCTTCGAATTGCGTGTCTCCGCAGCGGCTGCAGCTGCGCTCCCGATGTCCATCCTGGAGGCAGGTGGGAGCGCTCACGGCCCAATCACCGTAGGAATGTCCCAGCGGGGCAAGCATTTCCGACTGCATGTCTCCGCACTCGCGGCACATGCGGATCCGGTTTCCCCCTTCGGTGCAGGTGGGCTCACGCGTCACGACCCAGTCACCGTAGGAGTGGACGTGTTCGGTAGGCTCCGGGACGGTGGTAGGTGCCTCCGTGGTCCTGGGGACGGTAGTGGGGGCTTCCGTAGTCCGGGGGACGGTGGTAGGCGCTTCCGTGGTCCGGGGGACGGTGGTAGGCGCTTCCGTAGTCCGGGGGACGGTGGTGGGCGCTTCCGTAGTCCGGGGGACGGTAGTGGGGGCTTCCGTAGTCCGGGGGACCGTGGTGGGCGTTTCCGTAGTCATGGGGGCTGCGGTAGTCGGCGTCGTGGTTTTGGGAACGGTCGTGGCCGGCGTCTTTGTGGTGCGGGGCTCGGTGGCGGTGGTCGCACGGGTAGTGCGGGGCTCGGTGGTCTGCGTGGTGGGAGACAAGGTGGCTGTCGGTTCAGCGGTGGTGGTGGGGGCCTCCGTGGTGGAAAATTCCGTGGTTTCCTCAGGATCCGCCAGGGTCGGCTCTATGGTCTCCACAGGCGCTTCCGAGATCGCTTCCGGGCTCTCTTCCGAAGGATCCGTGGTCAGCGCGGAACCTCCAGCCCCGCCTTCCGTTTCCGGGGACTGCTTTGTTTTATCCGGAGCAACAGGCATCCCGCCGCTGGTCAGGACGGAGGGATCGGTTTCAGAGGACGGACTTTCCGTGCTGTCCGCGGGGAGGACCGGAACGACGACTCCGGTGGATGCGGACGGTACGTCATGAGACCCGGCCGGCGGTTCGCTTTCCGATGCCGGCGGCTCCGTTTCCGACGGATCCGGCGTACCGGCAAATACCGCGGTCACCGGCGAATTGGCCCCGCCGATCCCCGGGAAGAGCCGGCCGATCAGACCGCCGCTCCCGCGGGTAAAGAGCAGGGCCGCCCCTCCGGCCAGGAACAGGGCAAGCAGGATCCCCGCAACGCGGACGCCGCGCTTCTGCCACCAGGGGACCGCGATCCCCTGACGCACTCGCTCCAGGTCCGCCCGGAAAGACGCTGCGTCCTCATAGCGGTCCTTCGGTTTCGGGCTGGCGGCCTTGCAGACCACCGCGGCCAGCTCAGGAGACGCATTCGCCGGTGCGGGCAGTGCTTCCCCGCTCAGACGCCGTTCCAGGGCGGTGCGCCGGTCGCCGGGCGTCAGCAGCCTTTTTTCCGGCATGAAAGGAAGCCGTCCGTTGTTGAGCAGGCGGTATAAAACAAGACCCAGGGAATAGATATCCGCCCGGCGGTCGTATCGCTTGCCGTCGGCGACCTCCGGCGCGGAATAAAAGGGCGTACCGATCCGGGTGTATGCGGCCGTCGTCAGCTCCAGCTGGCGCGCGATGCCGAAATCCCCCAGCTTGAAATGCCCCTCCTTATCGACAAATATGTTTTCCGGTTTTATGTCCCGGTGCAGGATCTTATGCTGCTCGCAGACCTCCAGGGCGCGGCAGATGTCGATGCCCAGACCGATCGCCTCCGCCTCTGTCAACTCCCTCCCGTCAATGTATCCCGTAAACGGCGTGAGGCATTCCATGCGGATCAGGATGTTCCAGCCGGGACTGTCGTGGCACGGAAGGATGGCGGAGTCCTGGACGTTGACGATGGAGACGTTCCCGTTCAGGATCTTCATCGTCTGGATCTCTTCATAGAACTCATTGGCCATGGAGGCGTAATAATTCCGCGTTTCTTCTTCGGTCATGCCTTCCGCCCGCAGCTGGTCGATCTCCCTTTCATCCGGCGGGAGCGTGACGACCTTGATGGCGGACTCTTCCTCCTGTCCGTCCAGCATTCGGACCGCCCGGTATACCACGCCGTAAGCGCCGCGTCCGATCACGTTTTTAAACTGCCATTCAGGCCAGATCGCATTCCAGACAGTCATATCCATGAGTACGCACCTCTTTCCAAAGAAAAATGGAAACTCGATTATATGATTATACCACATGGACGCGGCAGTCTGTAATATGAATTTTCACATCAGTTCGGCCCGAATAACACCTTTTTTATTTTTTTTGTGCTATAATCCTTTACATTATTAAGCATTCAGAAGGCTTGAACAGCGTTGAAGAGATGATGCGGGAGGACGGGGGCGGCGGTTTTCCCATTGCCGGTTTTTATGAAATGAAACAGGATATCTTCGAAATTGCGCAAGGCTCTTTGATAATCCTGATGAAGAAGCAAACGCTGACTTCGATATGGAAAAATACAAGCTCGAAGAAGCCGATAACGCCTATAATGAAACCTTCCTTCCGATTACCACCGATTACTATCTCTTCCTGTCCGGTACTCCGTTCCGTGCCCTGAACAAATGAACAGTTTTCCGTTCCGGTTCTCCACGGCAAGCGGGGCTTCGCCGTCCTTGCCGATAAGAAACAGCCGTCTGCCCTTTTTGGAAAG
>CADBQE010000039.1 GCA_902796695.1 uncultured Lachnospiraceae bacterium | reverse complement strand
CTACGATATCATTTGAATCCTCACTCCGCGTGCCGATTGCAAATCGGCCCCTACGATTTCGTTTCAAAGGTCGGACGGATTTTTTACCGTTTATGTCTGGCCTCGTAATCTCTCCGGATATACTCCATCTGTTCCTCCATGGCACAGGACGCTTCCTTCGCGCTTCCCGCCCTCCGCACCGCGGATACGGTCCGGGAGAGCACCGCATAATTGAGGGCCGTCCCCTGTCTGTCGTTCTCGTAATTGACGGCCCGGTCCGCCCGGATCCCGAAGCGGCCGGCTTCCGCCGCGGCGTCGATATTCGCGCCCAGGAACAGGAATTCCCAGCCGTATTTTTCCGTCTGCCGCTCCACCATACCCTTTACCTTCCGGTAATCATATGTCCGGCTCGCGTTTTCCATCCCGTCCGTGGTAATGATGAAAAGCGTCTTTTCCGGCCGGTCCTCCTCCCGCGCGTATTTATGCACCTGCCCGATATGATGGATCGCGCCGCCCACGGCATCCAGCAGCGCCGTGCAGCCCCGCACGTAATACTGCCGGTCCGTCATCGGCTCCACCCGTTCCACCGGGACCCGGTCGTACAGCACTTCGCAGCGGTCGTCGAACAATACCGCGGAGATCAGGGCCTCGCCCTCCTCCTTCTTCTGCTTTTCGATCAGGGAGTTGAACCCGCCGATCGTATCCGCCTCCAGGCCGCGCATGGAGCCGCTCCTGTCCAGAATAAAAACCACTTCCGTCAAACCTTTCCGCATCGTATCTGCCTCCTTTTCCGCCCCGGCGGGGCCTGATTTTTCTGTTCGGCCCCATTATACGGCGGCGCGCAATCAAAAAGGTCGCCCCGCGGGCGACCCCTTAAATATTCCGGCTCGTTCAGAAAACTTTTTCCGAAACGCTCCGCAGATACTTCATTGTTTTTTCCATGGACTCCACAAAACCGGTTTCCTCGTCCGTGCCGCGGCAGTACAGGCGCACCGAATTTTCCGCCTCCTGCGTGGGCGCGCAGAGATTGGTCCGGACCAGCTCCTCCCGTTATTGCCCAGGGAAACCTTTTCGATGCCTTCGGAAGTCAGGTTTTTCCCGATCTCCCGCTGCTTCAGAAAGGCTCGCTGCAGGATAACCGCGATGATGACCGCGGAAATAATATCTCCGATGAGGTCGATTCCCTTGCCCGCCCAGTCAATCTGAGCAAACAGAAAAAGCACGGTGTTCCTATCGGGTTCAGCATCCGTCCCGCCTTACAGCAGGCCGTCCTCCTTGATCGACAGATTCATCAGTTCCATTTCGGCCGAGATATCCATCATGTCGTTTTCGTAGACATTGGCCAGCTGCTTTTCCGTGGCGGTCCGGATATCCGCCAGATGCGCCATGACCTTTTCCTTTAATTCGTCATGAGCCACGCCGCTTTCAGCGATCTGATGATATTTGGTCAGGATGTTTTTCTGGGTAGGCAGATAGTACTGCAGGAACATCTGCGCCTCGCTGATGCGGGTCGGCTCCGCTTTCAGAGCCGCCAGCACTTTTTCCATCACGGCGCAGATCTCATTGCTGGCGTTGCGGATCTCCGGTTCCCGGATGCGGGCGTTTAAGACCCGCAGGCCCATCAGGTCCCGGCGCGCCTGCGACAGGACGGCTGCGTCCGCCGGATCCATATTCAGGTCGGCGGTCTTCTGAGAGGCCTCGTCATTGCTGTTCTTCAGGGAGATAAACATAATGACGGCGACCAGAACCAGCAGGGCGCCCATGACGATGCCCCCCGTCACTGCCAGGCTGGGCAGTTTTCCGAATATGGCTACCAGTGCGACGATCACTCCCACGGGGATCAGCCAGCCGAAGACCGAACCGTTATTCTTGTTCATATTTTCCTCCCCGACGCCTCGGCGTCTGCTTCTTCATTGTATCAGACTCCTTGCGGTTTGTCATTGTTTTTTTGCGTCCGCTCAGTATTCCGGCACCGGCAGCGGGCGGCTTTTGTCAAAGAGGCTGTCCGTGTCGAAGAAGATGTCCAGCTTTTCTTTCTTGTAATACATTTCGTAGCCGTCCAGGTTCACGCGGCCCTGGCGCAGGAAGCCTTCCTTCGCGCTGAACTGCACCCAGGGGATGTTGTAGGAGTCCACCGGGCAGAAATACTTAAAGCCCTGTTCTTTCAGCCATTTGTAGGTCGGATCGGAGGAGGAATCGTACGGGCGCCAGCTGCCGAAGTCCACGCCGAAAGCGAAGATCAGGATGTCCGTGTCGTTTCCCAGCAGCGTGTCCACTTCGTTCTTCCACTTGGTCATATCGTTCATGAGCCAGCCGATGTCCACCTTGCCCATATTGATATGGCCCCAGCTGTGCGAGGCGAATTCCCAGCCCAGTTCTTCCATCCGCGCGGCCACCTTCGCGGCTTCCGCCCGCTCCTCTTCCACGTTGATGGAAGCGTAGGCGGGCTTGTAGTCCTCGTGCGTCGGATCCGCGTACATGGGGGCGGTGCGGTAGCCCATAATGCCTTCATAGCCGGTCAGGGCCAGGCAGCCGCGGGCGCCTTTGTAGGAGAAATCCGGATGCTGCCGGATAAAGCGCTCCAGCAGCGGGACCACGTCATAGTCCCCGGTCACGACGGAGCCGTCCGGATTTTTGTATTCGCAGACGGGGTTGCCCCGCTCGTCCAGCACGATCTTCGTGGCGAAGCCGTCGCCCTGCATATATTCGTAATAGGAGACGTCGTCCACGGACAGGACAAAAGGCTTTTTGCCTTCGGGGAGCATGATGGTGCCCTGGACGAAGTCGCCGTTCGCATCGGTATAGGCCATGTCGTGCAGCTTCACGAGCACGTAGCCGTTGTCGTACATCTGCTGCATCATGGCGTTGAATTCGTCCACGGTGGTCATGACCTGGTTGTAGCCGGCCGTATCCTCGTCGCCGTCAAAGGCGAGCGCCGTATCCACGATCAGGGAGTGGAAGAATACATGGTAGACCTGTGTGATGTCCACCTTCACCAGCGTGGTCTTCAGCCGCAGATAATTCTGGTAGGCTTCCTGCAGCACGGCGGAGCGGCCGTAGTCGCCCTGGCTCTGGATATAGGCCATAGCGCCGTCGTAATCGTAGGAAAGGGCCAGGCGCTCCGCCCGGTCCAGGACCTCGGCGTAGCGGCTCCGCTCGTCTTCCGTTGTCGGTTCCTCGGTGGAAGGGGCGGTCTCTTCGCCCGCGTCCGGCGTCGTTTCCAGCAGCGGGTCATTCATGACGGAATCCACCCAGCCGCGGATCCCGCGGTAGGCGGCGCGGATGCCCAGAAAGATGCCTGCCGCCAGCGCGGCAATGATCACACCGGTCAGGATCCGCAGCGCGATCGCCTTCCGGCGGCGCCTTCTTCTTTCCTGCTGACGCGGGGAAACGGGTCGTTTATTCGCAGCCATCCTTCTCTCCTTCCTCCGGTTCCGGCGGGAAGCCCTCCGGATACAGGTCGATCTGTTTCAGGCACAGGCCCTGCGGCGGCGCCGTGGGGCCGGCCAGCCGGCGGTCGCGGGCGGAAAGGACTGCGGGGATCCCGTCCGGATCCAGTTGTCCCAGTCCGGCTTTGATCAGCGTGCCGGCGATAATGCGCACCATATTGTACAGAAAGCCGGTGCCCCGGACTTCGATCCGCAGGAACGGACCGTCCTCCCGCACCGTCAGCGACAGAATGCGGCGCACCGTGGTCTCCGCCTGGGAGCCGGCGGCGCAGAAGCTTTTGAAATCATGCAGGCCCACCAGATGGGCGCCGGCCCGGCGCATCGCCTCTATGTCCAGCGGCCGGTAAAAAAAATACGAATACCGCCGCACCAGGGGGTTGGGGACCCGGCCGCGGTAAACGGTATATTCATAGGTTTTGATGCTGTCGCAGCGGCGCGGATGAAAATCCGCGGGCACTTCGCGGGACTCCTGCACCACGATATCGTCGGGCAGGCGGCCTGAAAGCGCCGGTGCGATCTTTTCCGGCGGGATCGGCGAGGCTGTGTCGAACACGCACAGATTTCCCAGCGCGTGTACGCCGGCATCCGTGCGCGATGCGCCGGACACCCGGATCTCCTCGCGCAGCAGGCCGGACAGCGCGCGATTCAGCATCTCTTCAATTGTCAGCCCCGTCGGCTCGATCTGCCAGCCATGGTAGGCGCTGCCGTCGTAGGCCACCGTCAGCATGATCCGCTTCATAGGCCCTCCTATATGACAAACATCAGCGCGAAGTACAGGAATGTTGCACCCAGGAAGAAATAATCCGCCCGCCCGAAGCGCAGGGGCTTCATGCGCGTGCGCCCTTCGCCGCCGTGATAGCAACGGGCTTCCATGGCGGTCGCCAGCTCACCCGCGCGGCGGAAGGCGGAAAACAGCAGCGGCACCAGCACCGGGATCAGCGCTTTCGCGCGGCGGACCATATTGCCGCTCTCAAAATCCGCGCCGCGTGCCATCTGGGCCCGTTCGATCTTATCCACTTCCGCGGTCAGAACAGGCAGGAAGCGGAGGGCGATGGACATCATCATGGCGATCTCGTGCACCGGAACTTTCACATACTTCAGGAACCATAGACCGCGCTCCAGACCGTCCGTTATGCCGGTCGGCGTGGTGGTATAGGTAAGGAGCGAAGAACTGAGCAGCAGCAGGACCAGGCGCACGGCCATTTTGACCGCGGAAATCACGCCTTCCCGGGTAATGCGGAAAAACCAGAACGAAGCGATCAGCTCGCCCGGCGTGAGGAACAGATTCAGAAGGACACTGAAAAGCATCAGAAAAAGAATGCCCCGAAGGCCCCGGAACATGTACTTCAGAGAGATCCGGGACAGAGCAATCTCTGCCGTGATATAGACAACGGCCGCCGCGAAGCCCCAGCTGCTCCCCGTCACAAACAGGGAGACCAGGAACAGCAGCGTAGCCAGCAGTTTAGCGCGGGGATCCAGCCGGTGGATAAACGAATCCACCGGATAGTACTGGCCCAGCGTCAGGTCCTTGAACATAGCGATCCTTTCCGCAGACAGGCTTGCTGTCCGTTTATTCGGCGTCCTTCACAAGGCGGATGGTGCGGATCCGCTGAGGAGTCAACGGCTTGTCGCGGAAATCCGTGCGGGTCTGCGCGATGCGGTCCACCACTTCCAGGCCGCTTACGACCTTGCCGAAGGCCGCATACTGACCGTCCAGATGAGGGGAATCCTGATGCATGATAAAGAACTGGGAACCGGCGGAATCCGGTGCCATCGTGCGGGCCATGGAGATGACGCCGCGGGTGTGCTTCAGGTCGTTCTTCACGCCGTTGGCGGAAAATTCGCCCTTGATCGTATAGCCGGGGCCGCCGGTCCCGGTGCCGTTCGGGCAGCCGCCCTGGATCATGAAGCCGGGAATGACCCGGTGAAAGATCAGGCCGTCGTAAAAGCCCTTTTCGACCAGATCCTCAAAGTTTTTTACCGTGATCGGCGCGGTCTGCGGATACAGTTCCAGTTCGATCACGCCGCCGTCTTCCATCGTAATGATTGCCTTGCTCATACTGACCTCCGGTTAAAAGCATTATCTGATAAAGAATAGCACGGATCCCGCCGAAAATCAACGAGACCCGCGCTGTTTTCCGATATTGGGCGGAGCGGTTCCTCCGCCGGACCATGATATTAGCGGCCGTCTTTCCGGCCGGGGAGCAGGCTTCCCGCCAGGCACAGGGCCATGGTGAGCAGCATATCGGGCAGGGTATTGCCCACGGGGATATCCACGTTCATCAGAACGCGGTAGGCCGCAAAGCCGATCGCCCAGATGATCAGGTTCTTCCAATCGAACGCGCGGCTGCTCCGGTCCCGCTTCAGCAGGAAGAAGTCCGCGATCTGGATCGCGATCATGGGAGCGAACACCGAGCCGATCAGGTACAGGAAGTCCGTGATGTCGTCCATCGGGAACAGGACGGCCCCGGCGGTGCCCAGCACGGCCGCACCGACCGCGACCCATCTGCCGGGAATTTTCGGGGAGACCGACTCGCTGGAGACTCCGGCCGACCAGGCGTCCAGGAAGGTGGTGGTCACGGTGGAAAGCACAATGATCAGCAGGCCGCCCGCGCCGAGTCCGGCCTTCAGAATGATCTGCGCGATATCCGATTCACCCGCGAAGATGGCGGCGCCCATCCCGATCCCATACATCCAGCAGCTGACCAGGCCGTAGACCGCGGCGCTGGCCGCCGTCGCCTTCACCGGCTTGGCCGCCGTGCGCGTGTAGTCGCTGATGAGCGGCAGCCAGGACAGCGGCATGGCCACGGACAGCTCCACCGCCGCGCCGAAGCTCATGGCCTCCTCCGCGGCGCCGCCGGAAGCCGCGCCGCCCCGGAAGATCACAACGCTCAGGATGACGGTCAGGATAAACAGGGCCGACATGGCCACGATGTTCAGTTTTTCCAGATTCCGGATCCCGATCAGGATCCAGAGGACGATCAGGCCGCCGATCACCAGACACCAGACCCATCTGCCGGCCGCGAGCACGCCTTCCGCGGCCAGCGCGCCGTCATAGATCATGATGGCGGTCCAGCCCAGCAGCTGGAGGATATTCAGGACGGCAAAAAGCAGCGCGCCCTGCCCGCCGAAGCTCATTTTGACCGTTTCCATGGCGCTCTTTTCGCTGCGGGCGCCGATCAGGCCGGCCAGAAACAGCAGCACGCAGCCGATCACGTGGCCCAGCAGGATGGCAGCCAGGCCCTTTCCGAAACCCAGCGGGGCAAAGAAAGTGCCCGTCAGGATCTCCGCCAGCGAGACGCCGGCGCCGAACCAGATCAGGCTGTTTTCCGCAACGGACGTCTTTTTTTCCGCATTCTGTGCACTCATTCCCGCGCCTCCTCGGCATAGGAGCCGGTCAGGGCGAAATTATGTGCCATCGGGCCGCTGCCCGCGCCCAGGTCCAGCATGGCCGCCAGCGCGCCGGAGATATAATCCTTGGCCCGCCGCACGGACTCTTCCAGGGAAAAACCCTTAGCCAGATTGGAAGCGATGGCGCTGGAGAGCGTGCAGCCCGTCCCGTGCGTGTTCGGATTGGGGATCCGGCGGCCGTTGAACCAGGTCAGGCGGCCGTCCGTATACAGGAGATCATTCGCGTCATTGACCGCATGACCGCCTTTCAGCAGCACGGCGCAGGAAAATTTTCTTCCGATCATTTCCGCAGCCCGTTCCATATCGGTCTGATTTGTAATTTTTTCCCCGGAAAGCACTTCCGCCTCCGGAACATTGGGCGTCAGCAGGTCCGCCAGCGGGAACAGTTCCCGGCAGAGGCATTCCACGGCTTCTTCCCGGATCAGGCGGGCGCCGCTGGTGGCCACCATGACCGGGTCCACTACGGTCCACCGCGGCCGGTACCGGCGCAGGCGCTCCGCGATCACTTCGATCAGGCCGGCCGAAGCCACCATCCCGATCTTGACCGCGTCCGGTTTCAGATCCGTGAACACACTGTCGATCTGCAGGCCCAGAAATTCCGGGCTCACTTCAAAAATCCCCTGCACGCCGGTCGTATTCTGAGCGGTCAGGGCCGTGACCGCGCTGGCGGCAAACACGCCGTTCATGGTCATGGTCTTGATATCCGCCTGGATGCCGGCGCCTCCGCCGGAGTCGCTCCCGGCGATCGTCAATACTACTTTCATGTCTTCTCCTTTTCCGCGTTTTCGCGTCAGTATGTATTGCGTTTTATAGAGCGGCCGGAAGTGGTGCCCCCGACCGGCCGCTTATTCGGGATCGGCTCCGCCCGTTATCCGCGGCGCAGCCAGCCCTTCTTTTCTTTCTGTTCCTTCCGCTCTCCGCCGCCGATCTTCTCCCACAGCGGCTCCGGTTTCGCAAAGCTTTCCAGGTACACGTCCGCGGTCTTCTTAATCTCCTCCTGCTTCGCCTCGCTGACCCAGTCGTACACGCCCACGGTCACAAATCCGGCTTTCTTCGCCGTTTGGACCGCATGCAGGGCGTCCTCGAACACCAGCGTCTCTTCTGGCTTCGCGTGCAGTCTTTTTGCCGCCTGCAGGAAAATTTCGGGCCCGGTCTTTCCGCTTCCGACTTCGGCCGCGGTGATGATCCCTTCAAAATAATCCAGCAGTCCGTGGCGCTTTAAGGCCACTTCCACCAGCGGCCGGTCCGTCACGGTCGCGACGATGAGCGGGATGCCGCGCATCTGCAGCTCGTCGATCAGTTCGCGTACGCCGTCGCGGAGCGGCGTCTCCTCGCGGTAAAACGTCTCCATGGCTTTGTTGACGCCCGCCAGGATCTCCTCCGGCGTCTGCTTAATTTCGTATTCGCGGATCAGGTAATCCGCGGCCTCGGGCAGGGTCATTTCAAAAATCACCTGCGCCAGCCCCGGCTTTGCCTTTTTCCCCAGCCCCGCCAGATAAACGTCCGGAGCCTTCTCCCAGTATCCGTTGGAGTCCAGGAGCGTGCCGTCCATATCAAAAATCGCGGCTCTGATCATACGTTCAGTTCCTTTCTGACCTGTTCCCTCAGCTCCGCCGCGGCTGCCCGGATGTCCGGCGCCGCGAAGATCGCGCTGACCACCGCCACGCCGTCGATCCCGCTCCCGGCCAGCTTCGGCAGCGTCTCTTTCGAGATCCCGCCGATGGCGACCACCGGGATGGACACCGCCTCGCAGATCGCCTTAAGCGTCTCATAGCTTACCCAGTCAGCATCCGGCTTGGTGCCGGTGTAGAATACCGCGCCGACGCCCAGATAATCCGCGCCGTCCGCTTCCGCCTTCAGGGCCTGCTCCACGGTCTGTGCGGAGACGCCCAGCAGCTTGTCCGGGCCGATCAGCTGCCGCACCAGCGACGCCGGAGCGTCATGCTGGCCGATGTGGATCCCGTCCGCGTCGCTTTTGATGGCCACTTCCACATCATCATTGATGATGAGCGGCACGTCATAGCGCTCGCAGAGCTTCTTCAGATCACGTGCCTCCTGCAGAAAAGCCGCTTCGTCCAGTTCCTTTTCCCGCAGCTGCAGGCAGGTGGCGCCGCCTTCCAGGGCTTCCTCCGCCTGCTCATACAGCGTCCGGCCGTTTAACCAGGCGCGGTCCGTCACCGCGTACAGCGGCATCCATTCCTTACAGGCATTCATATTTCGCTCCCTCTTCCAGCTGCGTGCCGGTCAGGTTGTAAATGGCATCGATGATGTAGTTGCGGTAGCTGGAGTTGCCGTCCAGGGCGGAAAGCCGCGCATGCGCGATCTCGCCGCACAGCCCCATGGCGCAGACCGCTGCGCAGACGGCTTCGAACGGATGCTCCGGGTTCGCCACCACGTACGCCGTCGTCATGGCGGACAGCATGCAGCCCGTGCCGGTGATGCGGCTCATCATGGGATGGCCGTTCCGGATCAGGCAGACCCGCTCTCCGTCCGTGATCACGTCCGTGGCGCCGGTGATCGCGATCACCGCCCCCGTTTTTACCGCCAGCCCTTTGGCAAATGCGATCACGCTGTCCTGATTGGCCGCGTTTAACTGATCCGCCTCATCCGCATCCACGCCCTTCGTGGTAGCGCTTCCCTGCGCCAGGGCCTTGATCTCCGAGATATTGCCGCGGATCACGCTCAGTTTCAGCTTATCCAGCAGGCCCGCCGCCGTCTGCGTCCGCAGCTTCGACGCGCCGGCGCCCACCGGATCCAGCAGCACCGGATGTCCCAGCTCGTTCGCGCGCTTCCCCGCCAGGAACATGGACGGGATCGTGTGCGCATTCAGCGTCCCGATATTGATATTCAGGCCGCCGCAGATGGAGGTGATG
>CADBQE010000038.1 GCA_902796695.1 uncultured Lachnospiraceae bacterium | reverse complement strand
GCCGGATCGGTTTCTGCCGGTTCGCTTTCCGCGGTTTCCGCAGGATCCTCCGATTCACTTTCCGTGGCTTTCGTAGGTTCCTCCGATCTGCCCTCGGCGGCTTCCGTGGGTTCTTCCGGTTCGCCCTCGGTGGCTTCCGTGGGATCTTCCGGTTCGCCTTCCGCGGCTTCCGTAGGTTCCTCCGGTTCGCCTTCCGAGGCTTCCGTGGGTTCCTCCGGTTCGCCTTCGGCGGACGGGTCTACGGATTCGGCCGGGTCTCCTTCGCTTTCACCGGGTGCGCGGGGATCTTCGGGATCCTCGATCGGTTCGCCCTCCGGTGTGCTGTCTTCGGGAACGGGCTCCGTTTCTTCGCCGGCGGGTTCGGATTTCCCGGTTTCTTCGGTCCCTTCCGGGGCTTCCGAAACTTCGGATTCTTCGTCATCCTCCGCCGGTTCCGTTTCCGGACCGCTCACGGGCGGCGCGGTCTCTTCGGGGGTCTCATCGTGCGTCACGAAGCGGAAGCAGAGGTCGTCGTGTACATGCTCCTTCAGCTCGATCTTTCCGCAGATCAGGGTCCCCGGCTCGATCGGATTGCCTTCCTCATCCACGGCACCCTCCTGCGCGAAGCAGGAAGCGGTGTGCGTATGGAGTTCGGTCGGCTCCTTGCAGACCAGCACGTTCTTCACCTCGTAGCAGCTCTCGCTGTGCGTGTGCGCGCCTTCGCCTTCTCCCAGCTCACAGACGAGTTTGGGTTCCCAGGCGTAGCAGCTGTCATCGTGCTCATGGTCCTTTTCGGCCGCCTGACAGATGAGTTCGGCCCGAATGAGTTCGTAGCACTCGTCCGTATGCACATGGCCGGGATTTTCCGCCAGCTCACAGACCAGCTCTCTCACTTGTTCATAGCAGGCATCGCCGTGCTCGTGGAGACTGATTTCCGGAAGCTGGCATACCAGAGTGCCGTCGCGGGCCCGGCAGCTGCTTCCGTGCTGATGGATCACGTAATCCGCGTATCCACAGACGGGCTGCTCCGGATCCTCCTTGCCGTAACAGGACTCCGTATGTTCATGAACCTCCCAGGTGCAGTGCAGTTCCCGCTCCTGCCCCACCAGCGCTACGCCGGAACGGGTCAGGAAAGCGGTGGTGCCCGAACCTACCACCAGGGCCATGCCAATAAAGACGGCAGTCCAGCGACGACGCCGCTTTTGAGATTCCAGCAACTTTTCGAGCCGGCTCTCAATAGTCTTGTTCAATGAAACTGCCTCCTTTCAAAAGATTTTTTGTTTATCCGGGTACTTACCTTACGGCACCAAAGTCTTTTAAGGGCCATACCCGTAAATAGATCCTGCCGATGATCATCTCGTCACTGACGCATCCGACCGCGGTATTGCGGCTGTCGATGCTGGTGGAGCGGTGGTCTCCCATCACGAAGTATCTCGCGTCGGGGACCTGATAGGGCAGCTCTATGTTGGTCTCGCCGAAAGCCTTTTCGCTGAGGTAAGGTTCCTCGAGCGGCTTTCCGTCCACATAGACCGTGCCGTCCTCATCAATGTTCACCCACTGTCCTTCTGTGGCGATCACCCGTTTGATCAGGATCGTATTGTTGTAGTAAAAGGCGACCACATCGCCCCGCTTTAATTTGCCGTGCAGGGCTACGACGATATCGCCGTCGTTCAGGGTGTCGGACATGGAGCTTCCCATGATCTGCAGCATGGGCATGACCAGCACCGCCACCAGAACTGCCAGGGCCGCCACCACCACCAGATAAAACACGGTGCTGCGGAAGATGCGGCCGAAGCGCTTTTTGTACTGGACCTTGTCCAGTTCTTTCTCCAGCTGATCCACGGAAGGGATGTCCGGTTTTCCGCTCAGGAGAGCGGAAGCGGACGGGGCGGAAGGTTCCGCGGTCTGCGGTTCAGGGGAGAACTCGGTGTCTGTGTTCTTCATAATATTGCAGGATTTCTTCCGGTCTGCCGTTTCCGGGTCCGGTTATTTCTTTCCCTTCCCGCCGAAATGGGGCAGAGACAGATTCGGCAGGTGGCTGCTCAGCTGCTGCAGCGGGGTTTCCGGAGCGGGATGCGCGGGGGGGTGCTGCTGCAGTTCCTCCACTTTATCGCCCAGGCGTTCCGCCAGGCGGGCGACGGCGTCATTCTTCCGCTCCAGTTTTTCCCGCAGGCTCTCCAGCGCGCTCTCTTTGGCTTTTAACTGCTCCCGCAGCTCTTCCAGGGCTTTGTCGCGGCCGTCCAGCTGCTCCCGCAGGCGGTCCAGCTCCGTTTCCTGTCTGTCATCCCGGGTCCGCTGCTGTTCCCGGTCCCGTTCCAGGGCGGCGATGCGGTCCTGCAGTTCCCGGATCTTGTCGGTCTGCTCGCTGACTTCGCGGCCCTGCAGGATCAGGAGCTGGAGCAGGTCCTGCCGGCGTAGTTTTCTGAGTTCTTTTTCTGTCATGGTACTGTCCGATCAGACGTCGCGCCTTCTTTTCTTCCGCATCAGGCCGGTGCCGGCGCCGGTCAGAAGCATCAGGCCCAGAGCCGTATACAGGGCGGTGCCGGGGCCGCCGGACTGCGGCAGCGGCGTGCCGGGCGTGTTTTCCACCGTGAAGGTGAAGGTGTTCCCGGACCGGGTCATTTCCACGTTCCCCAGGATGATCCGTCCGCCGGCGCCGGGCGTCACTTCCCGGAAGGAAAGTTTCCCGTCGGTGATCACTTTCTCCAGCAGCTTGATGCCGTCCGTATCGACCCGGATGTAGAACAGTCCGTCTCCGGTCAGGATATAGCCGGCCGGCAGCTGCGTTTCCGCGACTTCATAGTATCCCAGCGGGATATTTCTGAAGGCGATCCTGCCGTTCTCGCCCGTCACTTCGGGCGTGCCCGTCAGGGGATCTCCCAGCGGAACCGGCGTTTCGGTACTGCTTGTCGGGCGGATCGGCTGGATGGTGAACTTCGCTCCCTTTAACGGCTTCGCGGTATCCGCGTCGATTTTCAGCAGTTCGAAGCTGTAGGAAGGGATCTGGTTGGTCAGGACAGTCCTGCCCGGGGTCTCGGTATCCGTTTCCGGCGGGAACTCCGTCAGGCTGACGGTGTGGTCGCCGATCGTGTACGTAAGCTCTTTGACGCTGTAAGTGATCTCATTGCCGTCTTTGTCATACTGCGGAAGATCCGGCCAGGTGTATTTCCAGGGATCCTGCGCGGTGTCGTCGCCGCCTTCCAGGCCGCCGTTTAAGGTCACCCGGATCTTCTGCGTGATGCCGATCGCGGCGAGGTCGACCGGCACGGTTTCATATACCGTTTCCGCCGCGCCTTCCGGCTGCGGGTTCACCGGCCTGGTGACGGAGGCCTGCAGTTCGGCCGTGATGACAGAGCCTTCCGGCGGCGTTGCCCCGTCGCCCCAGGTCTTTTCCACAGTGTGCGTCACGGTCTTCAGTTCGTTCGTGAAATTCGTCGAACCGGCGGTGTAGTCATACTGAAGCGTGCCGTAGCAGATGTTGCTGAAAGCGCCGTGATTGTCGACCTTGATATGGATCGTATTGGTATTGTATCTGGTGAAGGAAACTTTGTATCCGTTCGGCTGAGCCTTCCATACGAATTCATGGTTGATGGGCAGGCCCGAGACCCAGCGGACGTTATCCACCGTGGCATCGGCAGGCAGATTCCTTGCGGTAAGATCCTGATTGACCAGGGAAACCAGCCTGCTCTTCTCTTCATCCGTCGGTATGCGCTGCGTCCAGATGTGATGCAGGTGTCCTTCGTGCTGTATCCTGACCGCGCAGTACACCAGGTCGGCATCGCTGCTCATCACCGGATACGCGTCGTTTTCCGTATGATCAAGAGTATAGCTCCTGTACTCATACTTCGTATTGATCTGACCGCCCTCCGTGATGGAACCTTCATACCCATTGACCGGAGTCTCCACTGCATAGTAGCGGATGAGCTTCTTGTTCTCGTCGAACATGGGCAGGTTGTGGAACGTGTATTTCCATTCGTCGTTGTCGATCGTGACCCAGGCGATCTGAGGCGTATTCCCGTCCTTATCAACAGCCGGGATGTCTCCCGCAGGATCATTGTACGGCTCTTTGTCGATCATCAGCGTTACGTTCAGACCGTCGGGACGGGTCTTGCTTCCGTTCACGGTATCCACCCACAGCTTGATTCCGCTGTACGTAGTTACCGGATCATAGGTCTCCAGCTTGCTGTTCGTT
>CADBQE010000037.1 GCA_902796695.1 uncultured Lachnospiraceae bacterium | reverse complement strand
TGCAGGATCTGTTCGTTCCGCGCGCTGATCTGCCGGTTTTTGATCAGGGCGAAGGTTAAAAACCCGGAAAGCAGGGCGAAGGCGGTCATAAGTGCAGCGGCCGTGATGCGGCGCCGGCGGCGCCGGGCACGCCTGCGCAGATCGTCGAAGCGCACGCCCAGCATGGGAGCGAGCAGCCGCAGCTTTTCATCGCGCAGTTTTTTGAGCGAGGCGGCTGTCGTCGCGGCCCGCACGTCGCCGGCCAGCGGCTCAACGTCTTCAGTGTTCCCGTTCTGCTCGATGGTGCGCAGCTGGGCGGGGAAGCTTTCATCCGGCTCCCCCTCGACCAGAATGGTGAGGATCCGGCTGCGCTTGCCGAGCGAAATGAAATAGTCGATCTCCGCCATGCACCAGCGGGATTCCGGATAACGCGGAGAACAGACGGCGATCAGCCACTCGGAATTCTCCAGCGCCGCCCGGATGTCGCCGCCCAGGTCCGTGGACAGGGGCAGTTCCTCCTGATCCCGGAACACGCGTCCCATCTTCCGGCGCCCGGAGCTTTTTTGTATATCCGCCGGAATAGAATAATTTTCGATCAGTGTATGAAGCTTTTTGGCGATCTCCTCATCCGGCGCGGCATGCCGGTAGGAGATAAATGCGGTATACTGATATTCCTGCATCGGTCTGCCCTCCTGATTCGCTGGGCGGAGTAATCTCTTTTAATGATAAACAATCAGAACAGTTTACACAAGCGGTTTTTCGGGGCAGGAGCGCTGAGACAGGTCCGCCACGGTCAAATCCCGCTTGCAAGGCGCAGCCGGAAAGGGTATGATCAGGGTATGCTGTTTGCCGGGAGAGGAAGAGCAAGATGAACCGACAGAGACTGTTTCAGATCATTGAGAAGGACGACGACCACGACCGGGCCAGTCTGGCCTACGACATATTTATGATCGGGATGATCGTGATCAGCCTGATCCCGCTGGCGTTCAAGAGCGAGAATGCGGTGTTCACGATCATGGACAAGACCGCCGTGGGCGTCTTTATCATCGATTACCTGCTGCGGTGGTTCACGGCGGATTTCAAGTTCGGGAAGCACAGCTGGACGTCGTTCGCCCGGTATCCGTTCAGCCCGTTTGCCGTCATCGACCTGATCGCGATCCTGCCGTCGCTCAGCCTGATCAGCGGCGGCTTCCGGGCGCTCCGGATCCTGCGGATGGTGCGTGCGCTGCGCGTGGTGCGGGTGTTCAAGGCGCTGCGCTATTCCCGCAGCTTTGAGATCATCGGCGACGTGCTGCAGGAGTCCAGACGCTCCCTGATCGCGGTCGGGGCGCTGGCCATCGGCTATATCCTGATCTCCGCGCTGGTGATCTTCAATGTGGAGCCGGAGTCGTTCGGCAATTTCTTCGACGCAGTCTACTGGGCCACCGTCTCCCTGACCACGGTGGGCTACGGGGACATTTACCCGGTGACCACGATCGGCCGGGTCATCACCATGGTCTCGGCCATATTCGGGATCGCGATCGTGGCGCTGCCCGCCGGCATTATTACCGCCGGGTACGTGAGCGAGATCCAGAAGCGGGAAAAAGAGAGCGGAGCGGAGCGCGGCAGAGCCGGGGAAAAGACGGCGGACCGCGCGGAATGATCCGAAACAGAAAAGACGGGAGTGGATATTTTCATGGAATTATTTACCGGCAGGCCGGCGGATGAGACCGGCCGTCTGGCCCGGGAGATCCGGACCTATGACCTTCTGGACAGCCTGGGCATCGCCTATCAGCGGACGGATCACGAGGCGGCGGGCACGATGGAGGACTGCAGCGTGATCGACGCGGTCCTGGGCGTGGTCATCTGCAAAAACCTGTTTCTCTGCAATCATCAGAAAACGCGCTTCTACCTGCTGCTGATGCCCGGAGACAAGAAATTCAAAACAAAGGAACTGTCGAAGCAGATAAATTCCGCGCGCCTGTCTTTCGCGGCGCCGGAGGATATGCT
This sequence comes from uncultured Lachnospiraceae bacterium, assembly GCA_902796695.1. Classification (GTDB taxonomy): domain Bacteria; phylum Bacillota; class Clostridia; order Lachnospirales; family Lachnospiraceae; genus UBA6987. The sequence continues at coordinate 3,038 of CADBQE010000037.1, read as the reverse complement.
GAAATATCTGGATATCGAGCCCGGCGCGGTCAGCGTCATGGGCTTAATGAACGACCGGGATCACGCGGTGCAGCTGCTGATCGATGAGGACGTGCTGGACACGGAAGACTTCGGCTGCCACCCCTGCGTGAACACCTCCAGCCTGAAAATGAAGACCGCGGATGTGATCGGAAAGTTCCTGCCGGCCGTCCGGCACGACTATATCCCGGTGCATCTGACGGGAGAGGACTGATACGGGCGGCGCCCGGAAAGGAAAATCATGGCACTTACGATCATCCGCAGCGACATCACCCTCATGCAGACGGATGCGATCGTCAATACGGCTTCCGCGGAGCCTGCCGTGGGCCCCGGCTGCGATACCGCCGTATACCGGGCGGCCGGCTATGACCGCCTGCTGGCGTACCGCCGGGAACACGTGGGGCCCGTGCCGGAGGGGGAGGTGTTCCTGACCCCCGGCTTTGACCTGCCCGCACCGTATATTATTCACGCGGTGAGCCCGCTGTACCGGGGCGGCGACGCCGGGGAAGAAGAGAAACTGCGCGCCTGTTACCGCAAAAGCCTGGCGCTGGCCGACGCGCGCGGGATGCGCTCGCTGGCTTTCCCGCTGATCGCGACCGGCAGCTTCGGATATCCGAAGGAGGAGGGCCTCCGGATCGCGGCGGATGAGATCAACGCGTTCCTGCTGCGGCACGACATGCAGGTCTTCCTGGTGGTCTTCGGCGAAGAGTCCGTGAAACTGGGGCGGAAGATCGCGCCCCATCTGGAAGCGTATATCGACAGGCATTACGAGGCCGTAAAGTATCGGGAAGAGTATGGGACGGCGCGGGAAAACGGCCTGAGACCGCTGCCCGCTATGTCCGCCGGTATGCCGGCATCCGCGGCAATGCCTGCGCCGAAGCGGAAAAAGCCCCTGTTTTCCCGGAAATCAAAGGAAACGGAGGCAGCACAGGGATTCACGGCGGAACCCCTCAGCTTCGAACCCCCTGCCTGTGACAGCTTTGAAGAAGAGCACGAGAGCAGGCTGCAGGAGCGCCTGCGCCACCGCTCCGACAGCTTTTCCCAGTATCTGCTGTATCTGATCCGGGAAAAGCGGATGGACAACGCGGAGGTCTATAAGCGTGCTATCGTAGACAAAAAGGTCTTTTCCAAGCTCAAAAACAACCCGGATTACCACCCGCAGAAGATCACGGCCCTGTGCCTTTGCGTGGGGGCGCGCCTGAATCTGGACGAAACGCGGGACCTGCTGGCCCGTGCCGGCTATGCGCTCTCGCCCAGCGACAAAACGGATATCATCTTTTCGTATTTCATCGAGAACGGGATCTACGACATGATCGAACTGGATATCCAGCTGGAGGAACACGGACTGCCCTGCCTGATCGAGTAAGGCGGACACCCGACATGCGGATTCTGTCAATTCGGATACCAAAAAAGCGGACCGGCGGTCCGCTTTTTTATAAGACGGGGCTGTCAGCCCGATCAGTTTGCGTTGTTCGGCAGCGGCAGCTGCGTGAAGGCGCCCTTGACGGAGAAGGCCTTGGCGGATTTCTGCCATTCCGCGAAGACTTCATTGAAATGAGCTTCCTTCTGTTCGCTTTCCAGCTGTTCGCGGGCCGCGGCGGCGGCATCCGCATCATCCGCGGAAACGCACTTCGCAACGTAGTAGATGCTCTTTTCACCGGAGTTGTCCGTGAACTGGCGCACATCGCCGTCCTTCATATCCTTGCCGATCGTGAACAGCTGCGAGGTCTGTGTGTCGTCGCTGCGGCGGAAGGATTCCTTGGCCGTATAGACCTTCGAATAAGTCTTGCTGATCTCTTCGAAGGTCTTGCCGTCTTTCAGCAGTCTTTCGAGCAGTTCCCCGATGGCCTGACCCTTGATCTCGTTGTCGCCGTCCTTCACGCTGGTGGTATCGTCCATGCGGAAGTACTGGATCGTGAAGCTCTTGCATTCCTCATCGCTCACGTTGGTAGTCGCCTGCTCGCGCACGCCGTGCCACACTTTCAGGGCCTGAGCGCGGGTCTTTAAGGATTCCTTTAAGGCGTCGTCGCTGTAGCTGCCGATCACGGCTTCGTCAAACAGCGCGGTGCCGTAGGAGCTCTTCATATCGGAAATGGTCTTGTCGATGCGGGAAAGGTCCTCATCCGTCAGCGTGGTATCGTATTCGCCGGCATGATCCAGCAGAATGAAGATCTGACGGAATTCCGCCATGATATCTTCCTTCAGGCTCTGATCATACGTCTGGGTCCGGCGATTGCTCTGGGAAGCCCAGAACGTGGACGCATCGATGCCGTAGATCTGGCTGTACAGACTGATCATGTATCCGTAGCTCAGCTCACCGGCGCGCAGCCAGAAATTCGCCTCATCCAGATACACGGTCCTCTCATTGCCGCCGTACGTCGCCGCTACCGTAGACCCGTAGCCGCTCTTATTCCCCGCGCCGCACCCGGACAGCAGCAGAACCGTAACCAGCAGAATCGCAAGCACATTCTTTATGGTCTTCATAACATAACCTCCAATGCTTCATAAACCGTTTCATTATAAAACCGATTCCCCTAAACTGCAAGAGAAATTTTTCTCAAAAACGTGACAGGGGGACGGTTCCTTTGTCACGTTTTTCCGCCTCGATGTGACAGGGGGACGGTTCCTTTGTCACGTTTTCCTGCCCCGTTTAAAATTTATTTCATTTCGTGTCCGATTTTGCCTTTCCCGATCGTTCTATAGGTAAAAGACCATTACGGAGGAACAACCGCGAAAGAATAGTGTGACAGGACGGTTCCTTTGTCACGTTTTTCCGCTCCGATGTGACAGACTGCAGTCCATAACAGTTCTTTCCGGCTCTGGTAAAAAAATAAGGTGGTAGAAAGGACAAGAAATCATGAGACAGATAATAAGGGCTCCCCCAGGGAAAGAAGGAAAAAGCATAGCCGCAACATCAAAAGGCGCTATGTTGACAGTAAAACAGAGTCGTGATATCTATAAAGAGAAGGAGAACGATGATGAAAACGCACAAGAGAAAGATATTTTGGGTATTCCTGATT
>CADBQE010000036.1 GCA_902796695.1 uncultured Lachnospiraceae bacterium | reverse complement strand
TCCGCGAAAAGAACCGCAGTCTGGAGCAGCAGATGTCCTCCATGATGGTGGACGCCGGCTACGCGCTCCTGCAGGAATACGATATCCGCGGCGCGGCGGACAGCGCGCTGAAGGCGATAGAAAGCGGCGACCCCGAGATCTATGACCACCGGGCGGAGGGACTGCTGTCGGCCGTAACGGGCGCCTACCGGACGGGTGATCTGAGACCGGAGCTGATCTACAAACAGACGACGGATATTGTGGACCTGTGCTCCGACGCCGCGGGGACCCGCGCGTATCTGGCCGACCTGGTGGGCAATGTGACCTGTGTGGACCAGGCGGACGGCAGGCTTCTGTGGACCGCGTCCTCCGCGATCGGCGCCGGAACCGAGACCGAAGCGCCGACCCGGCTTTTCCTCTCGGAGGAGAACGGCCTGCTGATCTGCAAGAACTACCATAATGTCGCGGCGTTTTCCCTGGGGGACGGATCGCTTGTCTGGAATTATGCGTATAAAAACAGCAATACCTTCTTTGCCGTATCGAAAGAGGCCGGCCGGATCGCGCTGTTTGACCGGGATACCTACCGGGAAGGCTTTGATCCCACGAAGGATATCGCGGGCCTGGATGATCTGAACAAAAAGGTCGACCTGATCCTGCTGGACATCAGAACCGGGGCGGAAAAGGGAAAGAGAACGCTGGGTGAAGACAACGGCTTCCGGGTCGTTTTCAGCGCGGAGGCCCGTTACGGCGCGGATTTTTCCGAAAGCGGAAAGATGATCGCCTGCGCTTTTGCCGTGCATGACCCGAACGATTATAAGACCGGCGCCTACGAATACTATCTGATCGACACCGAAAACATGGAGCAGGTCCGTCACGGAACCACGCAGTACAGCCTGGCTTCGGAGGATATTTTCTACGGGATCGCCATAGAGGAAAGTACGGCGAGCATGCTGGCCGTCCAGTACAACAACTCCTACGGCGGAAACATCGTCACGCTGTTTGACGGGGCTGAAAACAAGGTCACGACGAACCTGTACGAGCAGACGCTGGGCGGGATCCAGCAGCTGCTCAGCCGCGTCAATTACCGGCCGCTCCTGTATTCCGATCATCTGGCGGTCTTCTGCTGCCGCAGCTCCGTTTTCGTGCTGGACCGGAAGACCGGGGCGCTTAAGAAAAGCTTCAGTCTGCAGGGCGACGTGCTGGATGCGGCCTGGCTGGACCGCGGTGAAGAAGTGCTGAGCCTGGTGACGGAGGGCGGCGCCTGCGGCCTGTACGACCTTTCGCATGAAGAGGGCAGCTGGATGAATTCCTACTACCTGTGGTATATGGCGCAGAGCAGCATAAAAAAAGCCGGGCTGGTCCACGGAGGATATTTCAGCACCGCGCAGTCCGGCAGCTATGCGCTGGTTCCGGACGGCGGGTATCTGACCGTTCCGGCTGCGGATGCGGGCCATCTGGTGCGGGTCGGCTATTTCCGGGATCCGAACATCCGGACGGCCGGGATCCCCGAGGGCACCGTGTCGAGCCGTCAGTTCTTCTGCACGTCCCCTTCCGGGAAGAGGAGCTTTGTCTTAAGCGGCGGGACGGAGGAATGGGTCCTGACGGCGCGGGATGCCGCGACCGGAGAGGTACTCGCGCAGAACCGCTTCCCCGCAGAGGGCCGGGTATTTGATTCCGTCTCGGCGATCGAGGCGCTGGATGAGGAGCGCGTTTTGAGCGGGCTGTATATCCTCCCGCTCACGGGAGAGGCGGCGCCGCTCGAGGGCATGAAGTCCTTTGCCGAAAAGGTGACGAACCGGCTTTTCCAAAGCTGCCGCCTGTACAACGGCCAGCTGCTGACGGCCGGGGACCTGCATACAACGAATGTGTTTTCCATCCCGTTCGACTATATCGCGCTGGACGGCGCCACCGTCAAGGCGATCAATGACGTAGGCAGCCGGATGATGTTTGACGACTGCCGCGTGTTCAAGACCGGCGCGAACGGCTTTGTCCTGGGCTACGGGCTCTGGAAATGGATCGACGTGTCGGATAAGACGCTTCACCGGGAAGAGACGCCGGCTTATATCCTGTTTGACGCGCTGGGAGAGCGGCGCTATCAGGTGGACGACGCGCAGCCGGACGCCGCGGAGAGAATCGTGGCGGTGGGAAGCCGGGAGGCGGTCTTTGCCTGCGGGGACGACAAGGGGCGTGTGATGCTCTACGATATCGCGAACGGCTCTTCCCGCCTGATCACGGACGCCTATGCCGCCGGGGAGATCATGGACGTGGCTTTTCTGCCCGGGGACCGGGAGATTCTGATCCTGTCCCGGACCGGCCGGATGGATATCCGGAAACTGGAGACCGGCGAGATCGTTTTTTCGGAGACCGTCACCGCACTGCTGGAGGACCTGGGCCTGGGCATCGGCTTTTCGTGCCGCTGCGGGAAAGAAGAGAAAAACGGACGGCTGTATGTCCTCTTTCAGGACAGCGGCAGTCAGGGATATCTGACCGCGATCGATACGACGTCGTGGACCGTCTGCTTCTCCCTGCGCGAAAAGACTGTTCTGGGATGGAACGGGGCGGACGGCCGCCTGTACGGGGCCGGGCGCGAACTGTATTCCTGCCCCGCCTACAGCGCGCGGGAGCTTTCGGACCGGGCGGAAAAAGTGCTGAACGGGACCGCACCGTAAGGAGGGACGTATGAATATGAATCTGGTACTGGTATGGATCCTGTCCGGCCTGCTGTTTGCCGGGCTGCTCATCTCGCTGGGGTTCCAGCCCCGCCTGATGAAGATGATCCTGGGATTTCTGTTCCTGTTTGTGGGGATCGCGGGCCTCGGCTTCTACGGATACGGCTATTATCAGCTGCATCAGGGGTCGCTCCTGACGGTGGCGAAGACGATTTTCTGGGTCTTCTGCATGTTCCTGGGGCGCAACGATATCGGGACGATCAGCAAGGTTCCGCTGCTGGCGGAAAACGGGATGCAGATCCTGATCTATTTTACGCATCTGCTGGCGCTGTTCGCGACGGCCAGTACGGTCGTGACGAACGTCGGGGCGAAATTCATCCGGCTCCTGAATCTGGCCATGATCAATCACAGGAAGATCGCGGTGATCTACGGGGTCCGGGAAGAATCGATCCGGTTCGCGGTCAGGCTGCAGGAGAAGGAGCATACCGTTTTCGTGTTTGTGGATAAGGACGCGGACGCGGCCATGAACAGCCGGATCCTGCGGATGGGAAGCATTCTGCTGAATGAGGAAGCCGCACGTGTGCCGCAGCCCTCGTTCCTGCGCCGGATCGGGCTGAGGCCGGGCGGAAAGCAGATCACGCTGTACTGCCTGCATGAGGACCCGGCTGCGAATCTCCGCTATGCGGAGCAGTTCCAGGCCGCGCTTAAGGAGGCCGGGATCCGGCCGGAGCAGTGCCGGCTGACGATATTGACGCGGGAGGAGAGCGCCGGCGGCGCGCTGCAGGCGGGAGAAGGGACGGATGGCGCGTTTTCCGGAGTCCTGGCCCTGGAGCCGAAAGACCTGCTGGCACGCTTTATGATCCGGCGGTATCCGCCCTGCCGGACCGTGCGCTTTGACCCGGAGGGCCGCGCAGCGGAAAATTTTGAAGCGCTGGTGGTCGGCTTCGGCCGCACGGGCCAGGCGGTGCTGCGTCACCTGATCATGAACGGGCAGTTTGAAGGCAGCCGCTTCCATGCCATGGTGATCACGAAGGATTACGAGGAGTCCGCCGGCTATTTCTTCAGCCGCTACCGCGCGCTGCCGGAACAGTATGCGATCGATTTTACGGAGGAAAACGCCCGCAGTCTCGCGATCTATTCCTATCTGGAGTCGCACAGCGCGGACCTGAATTATATTGTGATCTGCACCGGGAGTGACCGGGAGAACAGCGAGGTCGCGCGGGAGTACGCGGATTTCCTGAAAGACAGGGGAAGCCGCGCGCTGCTGCTGGCGTGCTCGGACAGCGGGATCACCGGTTTTTCGGATACGGACGGCCTGCCCCGCACGGAAGATCCGTACACGCCGGATATCCTGGACGGACAGCGGCTGGATGCCATGGCACGGCTGATCAATCACCGCTACAATCTGGCCGGCGGCCGCACCGCGGAAGAGGACTGGGCGGCCTGCGATTATTTCAGCCGTATGAGCTGCCGCGCCGCCGCGGATTACATTCCGGCCTTTCTGGAAGCCGCCGGGCTGACCGAGGAAGAAGTGCGGGAGAATGGCTGGCCGGCTGACAGGCCCGCCCTGATGGAGAACCTGGCCCGGATGGAGCATCTGCGCTGGAACGCGTTTCACTTCTGCATGGGCTTCAGGCCGATGCCGGAAGAAGTTTTTGCGGAGCGGGCGGCCCGGTTTAAGGCCGGGACTCTGCCCGCCGGGGAGAAACCGGGCAAGGATAACCGGGAAAAATATCACGCCTGCCTGGTTTCCTGGGAGGAATTAAAGCAGCTGGACGGAAAAGAAGCGCAGCTGGCCGGACGGAAGACGGATTATCAGCAGATGGACCGGGACAACGTGGATATGATCCCGGCGCTTCTGAAGGAAGGAGGGACGGTATGAGTCCCGGGAAAAACGGCCGGACGCTCCGGCTGATCCTGGCCGGTGCGGCGGGGTATCTGCTGCTTCTGGTGTGCCTGGTCGCGGCGGAATCGGGTCATGCGGATTCCGGGATCCGCAGCCTGTTTTCGGCCTTCTGGTATTCGATCACCACGCTGACCACGGTCGGATACGGAGACCTGTATCCGGTCACGGCCGCCGGGCGCGTGATCGGCGTTATTTTCGAACTGATGAGCCTGGGGATCCTGGCTTCCGTGATCAGTGTGTTTCTGCGGCTGCTGCAGGGAAAGCTGCTGCCGGTCCTGCGTCTTAAGAGAAACGCCGGCCGGACCTGGTATCTGTTCCCGGAAGCGCCGGCCGGCGCGCTGCTGCTGGCCCGCAGGCTGCGGGAGGAGGACCCGGAAGGGCTGATCATTCTGCCGCTTTCCTGTCGGGATCAGGTAAAGGGCCTGCGGCGGACCGTGACGGCGGACCTTCTGCCCGCGGAGATGCTGCGGCTGAAGAAAGATCCGGGGGAGGCGCACGTGTTTTTCCTGGGGGAGAACAGTTTTGAGAATGAAAAGCAGGCCGCGGCCCTGCGGGAAACGGGCTGCCGCCTGTATGTGAGCAGCCGCCTGGAAAGGGATGCGATCCCGGAGCGGACCGTGTTCTTCGACCCCTCGTCGGCGTGCGCCAGACTGTACTGGAACCGGTATCCGGTCCGGGAACTTTCGGAACGAATCCTGCTGATCGGCGGCGGCCGGACCGGCCGGGCCCTGCTGGAGCAGGCGCTGCTGAACAATATTCTGGCGCCGGAGCAGTCTCTTACCTACGAACTGCTGGGCGACTGGGACGAATTCTTCCGGGAGCATCCGTATCTGGAGCGCGTGGTTGGCGTGGCGGAAAATGCGGGACGGGGAGATGGAGTTGAATGTGATGGCGCTGTATGTGGCGGCGCCGGGGGCGATGGGGCCGCGGGTGATACCATTGTGCGCACTGGGGCCGCGGGCGATACCGTTGTGCGCCGCATCGGACCCTGGAATGCGGACTGGACGGTATTTAAGAATGCAGACCGCATCCTGTTCTGCGAGGATGACGAGCAGGTGACGGCAGATCGGCTGGATGCATTCTTCCGGTACTGCCCGTTCGCGGCGGACGCGCGGGTCTACGCGTATCTGTCCGAAGCATCGGAGCGTGCGGTCTGTTTTGGGGCGGCGGAGGAACTGTATACCCCGGCGCTCATCATGCAGCGCGAACTCAGCCGCCGGGCGGAATCGATCCATGAAAAATACTGTCTGGCGGAACAGGCCCGGGGAAACCGGACGGCCGGCTGGAACGAACTGAGTGCGTTTCTGCGCCGCTCCAATCTGGCCGCGGCGGACCATCTGACGGTCAAAGCCCGCATTCTGCTGGGCCGGGACGCGCAGACGCCGGCGGACCTGCGGGAGGCCGCTGCCGTCTACGGACGGCTCTCGGATCGGGAAAAAGACCGCTGCCGCCGCATCGAGCACATCCGCTGGGTCCGCTTTCATGTCCTGAACAACTGGACATACGGTCCCGTGCGCGACAACACGCACCGGATCCATCCGCTGATCTGCGCCTATGACGAACTGACGCCGGAGGACAAAGCCAAAGACGATTACAGCTGGGAACTTTTACATGAAACGGAGGCCGCGGAATGATCAGAGTCTATGCGGGCCGCTCCCCGTCCGGCGACCCCCTCTTTACCTGGCAGGACGGAAACCTGTACGCCGGCGCCGAAGCATCCGGCACCCCGGTCTATATCGTATCCGGCTGCCACATCTTTTCCGGAAAGGACCCGTCCGGCGCCCCCGTCTACACGATCCGCGCCGGCGAAGTCTTCCCCGGCGCCTCCCCCCGCGGCCGCGCCGCCTTCCGCTTTGACACCCGATACGTCTACTCCTGCGGCTGCTGCATGAGCGGCCCCGCCTTCAATTACCGGGAAGAACCCTGAACGCGCCGCCCC
>CADBQE010000035.1 GCA_902796695.1 uncultured Lachnospiraceae bacterium | reverse complement strand
GGCTTCCTGTTCCACGGATCCGCCGTCGCGGTGGACGGGCAGGCCTACCTGTTCACGGCCCGCAGCGGGACCGGCAAATCCACGCACACCCGCCTCTGGCGCGAGCACTTCGGCGCCCGCTGCGTCATGATCAACGACGACAAGCCGCTCCTGCGCTTTCTGGACGACGGCCGCCTTTACGTCTACGGAACCCCGTGGGACGGCAAGCACGGCCTGAGCACCAATATCCGCGTCCCCCTGAAAGCTGTTTGCATTTTGACGCGGGATGAGTATAATCATATTGAGCCGCTCACGGCCGCGGACGCCTATCCGCAGCTGCTGATGCAGACCTTCCGTCCCACGGACGGCGAGGCGCTCGCAAAAACCATGGAGCTTCTGGACATGCTGACGCAGCGCGCAGGCCTCTACCGCCTGGGCTGCACCATGGACCCGGAAGCCGCGGTGATATCTTACGAAGGGATGCAGAATCACATGAAACTGAAAGAAGGATTTCATACCCATATGGCGGGCGACAAGCAGGTGATGGCCGGCGTCGCCTCCACCGGTTTCTCCGGTCTGGTGCGCAGCAACGCCACCGCCGCCTTCATCATCGACCAGCTGAAGGAAGAAACCACGGAAGAGCAGATCGTGCAGACCATGCTGGCCCGTTACGAAAACGCGCCCGAAGAACAGATCCGGACCGACGTGCGGAAGGTGCTGGACGCGCTGCGCGGCATCGGCGCGATCGCCGAGTAACGCGGACCGGGTGAATCAGCCATGAAAGACCGGACTGCAGTCCCGGACGAAACCGCCCCGGAGCGGATCCCGATCGAGGACTATCTGCGCGAGCACGGCTCCCTGCTGTACTGGAACCGCGGCCGCAGCATGCGCCCGCTGATCCGCCAGGAGCGCGACCATTTTATTATCGAAACGCCCGGAGAAGGGCGCCGTCATGTCAATGACGTGATCTTATACAAGCGCAGGGACGGCAAATACGTGCTGCACCGCATCCGCCGCGTCCGGAAAAACGACTACGGCCTGCGGGGCGACAACACCTATGTGATGGAATACGGCATCACGGACGAGCAGGTCCTGGGCGTCATGACCGCCTTTTCCCGCGACGGCGGCCGCATGATCCCGGTCACCTCGCCCGGGTACCGCCTGTACGTCGCTTTCTGGAATGCCATATATCCGCTGCGCCTGCTTTATGTAAAACTGCGCCGGATCGGCGGCCGCGCGAAGCGGAAGCTGATGGGAAAATGAAGAAAGACCGGAGGACCGCTCCGGTCTTTCTTTATTTGCCGTCTCCGACCGGAAGCCGACAGATCATCCGCATTCTGCGGGCGGATGCCCCGGACATCTTATATCCTTTCGTTTCACAGAATAGTTTTTCTTTTTATTCTTGCAATTTCCGCCCTATCTGCTACACTGTTATCGGTACAAAGTCCGTTTTGCAGCCCCTCGCTTCCTTAAGAGGGGTTAGAAAGCAACTCCATCTGTATTCGGCAAATAATTAAGGAGGCTGAAAGAATGAAGAATCACAGACGATTCCTCTCTCTGCTTCTCGCCCTGGCCATGACGATCAGTCTGATCCACGTCCCGGCCCTGGCGGATGACAGCAGAAAGAACACGGCAGAACCGTCCTCGGTTCAGCTGGACCTGGAAAACCTGGATCCGGCCACGCTTCATGTACCGAAGCTGGGCACGGAAGGGCAGACCGGCACGGCACAGGGGGAAGAAAAAGAACCCTTCGCTGCCACGGATCTGGTCCGCGTATCTGTTTTCCTGAACGAGCCCGGCGCGATCGATGCGGGCTATGATACGGAGGGCATCGGCACGAGTGCCGCTGCGGCCGCCTACCGCGAAAGCCTGCAGGCAAAGCAGAACGAACTGACCGCCCGCATCACGCAGACCGTCGGCTATGCCCCCGAAGTCAAATGGAACCTGACCCTGCTGACCGACGCGGTCTCCTGTGTGGTCCGCTACGGCGACCTGGACGCGATCCGCGCGCTGGACGGCGTCCGGTCCGTGCAGCTGGAAAACCGCTACGAAGCCCCGGATCCGGTCGCGGATGCGGAGCCCAATACCGCCAATACCAGTGAAAACATGGTCGGCGCGCAGGCCGCCTGGGATGCCGGCTACACCGGCGCGGGCAGCCGCATCGCCATCATCGATACCGGTATCGACACCGCCCACCAGTCCTTTGCGGCGGAACCCTTCAACTACTCCATCGGCCTGGCCGGCGCCACAGGCGAACTGATGACGCAGGCCCAGGTGCAGGCGCTGGCGAGCCAGTTAAACTCCGGGCGCGCCAACTACGTCAGCACCAAGATCCCTTACGGTTACAACTACATTGACAACAATACCACTATCAACCACCAGTCCGACACGGCGGGCAACCACGGCTCGCACGTGGCCGGCATCGCGGCGGCGAACCGCTATATCGGCTCCGCCCATGAGGACGCGGCCTCCACGGTCGGCGCGGTGGGCATGGCCCCCGACGCCCAGCTGTTCATCATGAAGGTGTTCGGCTCCGGCGGCGGCGCGTACGATTCCGACTACATGGCCGCCATCGAAGACGCCATCGTGCTGGACTGCGATTCCGCGAACCTGTCCTTAGGCTCCGCCGCGCCCGGCTTCACCTTCGACGGCGATTATCAGGACATCCTGAACAAGCTGGCCGATCCGGCCCAGAACGAGGGTCTGGTGGTCACCATTTCCGCCGGCAACTCCTATGCTTTCGCGGATTTCACGGACAGCCGGAACATCTACAGCGGCGATATCTATTACCACACCGGCGGCAGCCCCGGTTCCTTCGTGAACAGCCTGGGCACCGCGGCCGCGCAGAATACGCTCACCAAGGGCACGCCGATGGAATTCAACGGCAGCCTGGACGTGTTCTATCAGGAATCCACCGGCGATGAAGAAGAGGGCACGACCTATACGAACCCCGCCCTGACCACTATCGTCGGCACCTACAGCTATGTCTATATCGACGCGACCGGCCAGACGACCGATTACAGCACTGTAAACAGCGCGGTGAGCCTCTCCGGCAAAGTCGTGATCGTCAACCGCGGCGACCTTTCCTTCTCCGAAAAGGGCAACAACGCGAAGAGCTACAGCCCCAAGGCCGTGATCGTGGCCAACAACCAGGACGGGACCATCCTGATGAACCTGGCGGATTACACCGGCACGTTCCCGATGGTCTCCATCACGTTAAAGGACGCGAACCTGATCAAGGCCGGTGCGGAGCAGCATACCGTAAGCGGCATCACCTACTACACCGGCAGCATGAAGGTCACCAACACCGAAAAAGAGGTGCTGATCGACCGCAGCGAAGCCGTCATTACGGACTTCTCCTCCTGGGGCGTGCCCGGCTCCCTGCTCATGAAGCCTGAAATCACGGCGCCCGGCGGTGATATTTATTCCGTCTACGGCACCGCGAAGACCAGC
>CADBQE010000034.1 GCA_902796695.1 uncultured Lachnospiraceae bacterium | reverse complement strand
TTTTCAGTCCCCTCGGCCATTGCCTTCGTCAGTTTATAGCTGTCGTCGAATTCCTCCAGAACAATAGGATCACTGAGATGCTTCGGTGATACCAGCTGCTTTCGGATTTGCGTGGTGTTCTTCTGAACAAACCCTCCGGCCATATTGATCAGTTCCTGAGAGTTCCGATAAGTATGGGTAATCTTCAGTTCCGTACCTGCCCCCATTAATTCAAGGAAGCGCGTAAAAAGCGTAATATCTGATCCGGAGAAAGCGTAGATCGACTGCCAGTCGTCCCCGACAGCCACCACCTTCGCCTTTGTAATTTCGGACAGACGTTTTGTCAGATTAAACCGCTGCCGGGCAATATCCTGAAACTCATCAATGATGATATATTTATACGGCAGTTCCAGGTGCTGCTGCTCAATTTCCTGCAGATAGAAATTGGCATCATTAATCATATCGGCAAAGTCGATCTGATTATTCTGCTTCAGCTTCCCCTGATAGTAATGATAGACCTGTTCCGCAATGTCAAGGAACAATAGTGTCCGGGGATTGTCCGTCTTTTTTCGAAGGATCTCAAAGCCGCCGGCATCATATCCGGTCGTTTTATACTGCTCAATGAAATTCATCATAAAGTAGATAAGCCGGTATATGTATTTATCCTTTCCCGTCTCAACTATTTTTTTGTAGACCTCTGTAAGATCCCGGGGTTTTAGAATAAACCCCTCTTCTTCCAGTTTCTCCTTCAGATGATCCATAAGGGGCCGGCGGTCAGAATAGAGAGACCAGGTTTCAATAAGGGTCGTCTTATGAGCTTTGTGAAGTGACCGCTTGTCACGAATTGCCTTCTTGTATTTATACAGTTCCTGTTGTGTCAGAATATTGCTGTAACCGCTTTCCGTCAGCGCATAGTGTTCCAGCCAGGCCTCATGTTCTCCCTGAGTTATATAGAAATCCGGAGTATACTTTTTGTTGCGGGAAGGCGAATCAAACGGGTATACACGTTCGTACTCATAATCCAGCCCGTTCAGGTAGAGAAAATTAGCGATCTGCACCTCCTGAATGGATCGCAGGTATTCTCCCGTCAAAGTTTTTGTCTGCTTTGTTCTCTGATAAGCGACCTGTTTTACATACTCACCAAGGCCGCTCTTTAATGTCTCATAGTCCTGCGCCGCCTTAAACAGATGATACTGATTCAAACTGTCAAACTTAAAGACCTCCTCGGACAGATCGAAGTAATATCCCAGGAACAGGACAAGATTCCACATTAATGCTTTGTTGTCGAAAATGGCCTTCTCAAGCATTTCAAAGATGATTCTATATGAGGAGAAATTAATCTCCGGCGGTTCCAGCGAGAATTTCTTGACAATATCGAATGCGAAGGAATGAAAAGTGCAGACCCGGGCATCTATTCCGAGGCCTTTATTGATACGTTCCTTGAGTTCACCAATTGCTTTGTTTGTATAAGAGATGACAATAATCTCTTCGGGCTTGATATTCTGACGCTCAACAAGATATTTGACTTTGGCCGCCATTGTGGTGGTTTTGCCGGCACCGGCGCCGGCCACCAGCAGGCAGTAATCATCGTCAGTAATAACGGCCCGGCGCTGTTCTTCGTCGAGAATTATATTGGGATCGATCTTATCCAGAATATGGTCGAAATAGTCTTTGTCCTGCTCGAGCCGCAGATTCACATAAGTACTGTTGTGGGCAGAAGCGTCCTGGTCCAGCTTATGCATCCGCAGGATAAATCTCTTCAGCGCATCAATATCAACTCTGAGAGTTTTTGCATGATTGCAGACGTAGTTGAAGACCAGTCTGTCTTTCAAGTATTTGTAGTAAGGCCCGTAAACTTCTTTAAAATGACTGATCTCACGGGAAGATGTGTAGTGGCCGGGATTAAAAGCAGTGACATAGTCTTTGTCAAAGGAAACAAGTACGTTTCCCAAACCTTGAAGCTGAACACCTTCCCGAGACGCCGCAGAAAGATTTTTCTGAGATACCGGAATATAATCAGGACCGGAGGTAAGCCCCTCTCCTTTGAAATATGCAGCCGGCAGTCCGCAGTTCGGGCACGCCTCCGCTCTATCCGAGATTCTCTTGCCGCATTCAGGGCAGGTAATAAGAGCCATTCTGAGACGACCCCTTTCTCCGACTTTAGTATGATATACGGTTCTTAAAAAGCTCCGGTTCTTTGCTTTGCAGCTACTTCAAAAGCATGTATCCCCGAGAGACATTTATTGTTGAGTTCCATAAAATGGCACCTATATTGGCAAAAAACGTCCTCAGGTACTGCTTGATTATTATATCAGTGATCTTTATATCGAGTCAAGCGTTTGTGTCCCCCCTCAAAAAAGGGGTGCGGTCCATCCCACACCCCTTCATCTCAAACATCCTCTCTGTTTTCACATCTTCATACTCAGCGCTATCCTCTTCTTCTCCTTATCCACCTCCAGCACCTTTACCTCTACCACATCCCCGACCTTCACAACCTCCGAAGGATGCTTGATGAAACGGTCGGTCATCTGGGAGATGTGGACAAGGCCGTCCTGGTGGACGCCGATGTCTACGAAGGCGCCGAAGTCGATGACGTTGCGGACGGTGCCGGTCAGGATCATGCCGGGTTTTAAGTCCTCCAGGCTCAGGACGTCGGTGCGGAGCAGGGGGGCGGGGAGGCTGTCGCGGATGTCGCGGCCGGGCTTGGCCAGTTCGCGGGCCATGTCCAGCAGGGTGGGGACGCCGACGCCGCAGAAGGCGGCCATTTTTTCGGCGCCGACGGACTGCACGGCGCGGTCCAGGCCGGGGACGCCCCGGCGCAGGTCGCGGCGTTCCTCGCTGACCAGGGAGAGCAGCTTTCGGGCGGCGTCGTAGGATTCGGGGTGGACGCCGGTGTTGTCAAGCGGTTCTTTGCCGCCGGCAATGCGCAGGAAGCCGGCGCACTGTTCGAAGGCTTTCGGGCCCAGGCCCTTCACTTTTTTCAGCTGGCTGCGGGCGGAAAAAGCGCCGTTTTCTTCCCGGTAGGTCACGATGTTTTTAGCGACCGTGCCGCTGATGCCGGCGATATACTGCAGGACGGAGGGGGAGGCGGTGTTAAGGTCCACGCCCACGGCGTTGACGCAGTCCTCCACGACGCCCTGCAGGGATTCCTTCAGGCGATTCTGAGCCACGTCGTGCTGGTACTGGCCTACGCCGATGCTTTGCGGGTCGATCTTGACCAGTTCGGAGAGCGGGTCCTGCAGGCGGCGGGCGATGGAGACGGCGGAGCGCAGCGAAACGTCCAGCTGCGGGAATTCCTGCGCGCCCAGCTTGGAGGCGGAATAGACCGAGGCGCCGGCCTCGTTCACCACCATATAGGAGACTTTGCCGTGATAGGGGCGAATCGTGTCCGCCACAAAGATCTCCGCCTCTTTGGAGGCCGTGCCGTTGCCGATGGAGATGCAGTCCACGTGGTGCTTTTCGATCAGGCGGCGCAGGGCGGCGGCGGATTCCTCCGTTTTGCTCTGGGGCGGCGTGGGGTAAATTACACCGGTGTCCAGGAGCTTGCCGTTTTCGTCCACCACGGCCAGTTTGCAGCCGGTGCGGTAGGCGGGGTCCACCGCCAGCACGCGCTTGCCGCGCACGGGCGGCTGCAGGAGCAGGGGCTTCAAGTTGGCGCCGAACATTTTAATGGCCTGCTCTTCCGCTTTTTCCGTCAGTTCCCGGCGGATCTCCCGCTCCACGGAGGGGAATACCAGGCGGCGCCAGCTGTCGGTCAGCACGCCTTCCAGAAAGGCGCGGGCCGCGGCCGGGCTCTCCGGGCGGATATACAGGCGGCGGAAGACGGAAAGCGCGGCTTCCTCGTCCACTTCCACGGAGACCTTCAGTATCTCTTCCCTCTCGCCGCGGTTGACGGCCAGGATGCGGTGGGGCGGGATTTTGGAAACCGGTTCGGTATAAGCGTAGTACAGGCGGTAAACGGAATCTTCCTCGGTTCTGGCCGCGGAAGCGATCAGGCCCTGCTTCGCGATCAGCTGCTTGATGCCGCTGCGCACGGCGACGTCGTCCGCCATGATCTCCGCAATAATATCCGATGCGCCGGTCAGCGCGGCGGCGGTGTCCGGGACTTCCTTTTCCGGGTCCACGTAGGCGGCGGCCAGCACCTCCGGAGCGGCGCTGCCTCCTTCCTGCGCCAGCAGGGCCTGCGCGAGCGGTTCCAGGCCGCGTTCCCGGGCGATCATGGCGCGGGTGCGCTTCTTCTGCTTATACGGGCGGTAGAGGTCTTCCAGGGCCGCCAGCGTCTGCGCGGCGTCCAGCGCCGCCTGCAGTTCGGGCGTCATTTTCCCCTGCTCCGTGATGGCGGCCGCGACGTCCTCCTTTTTCTTTTCCAGATTTCGGAGGTACTGCAGGCGTTCGCCGAATTCGCGGAGCACCTGGTCATCGCAGGAGCCGTGCATTTCCTTGCGGTAGCGGGCAATGAAGGGGATCGTGTTGCCTTCGTCCAGAAGGCGGATGATGTTATCGGCGTGCTCCTGTTTCAGGGAGAATTCCGAGCTGAGCTGCTGTGCGATATTCATAAGCAATCCTTGTTATTCCGTGTCAAAGTATGGCAAAGCGGGGGCGGACGCCGCCCGCTGTATGTTTCAAGTCAGATATATTTCCGGAGGCGGACGAACAGGCGTCCCTTCCGGCTTTCGCCCGCGATGCCGTCATAAACGGCTTTTCCGAAGCCGCGCACGGAGAAGCGTTCGCCCTCCTTCAGGCTCCGGGAACGGTCCGTCACGGGAATGCCGTTCACAAAGACTTTTTCCGCGGCAAAAAGCTGGTCCGCCTTGCCGCGGGCCAGACCGCAGAAGGCCGCCACGACCGCGTCCAGGCGTTCCGAGGCCACGTTCAGTTCCAGCTCCGCGAATCGCGGCTCCAGCGCCGGCACAGGGCCTTCCTCGCGGCGGATCCGCACGGAAGTGCGGCGCACCTCGGTCAGGTTCGTGCGGATATAGTCGCTGACCGGTTCCAGACAGATCAGGTACGCGGTCTTGTCCTGTATCACAATATCCCCCAGCTGGTCACGCTTTAACCCCAGGCTCATCAGGGCGCCCAGATAATCCCGGTGGGTCAGGGCTTCCGCGTATTTTTCGTGTGCGGGTTCCAGGACCAGGACCGCGAGCGGCGGTTCCGGCCGATAGCCGAAAAAGTCCTCGCTGCCGCAGATCAGGATGCGGCGCTCCGCTTCCGGAAAGCCGCCCGCAAACGAAAAGGGCAGGCCGCCGCCCGGAGGATTTCTCCGGAAGGATTCCTGCTCGGCAGGCGATAAAAAGCCGGAGTACTGATAGGTATTCTGTTTCTCCGCGCGGCGGGCCAGATCGGTCAGGTGGCGGAGGATCAGGGTCGGATCATCCATCTTTTTATAAAAGAGCGGGCCGGCATTGCGTCGGCCCGCTGGCATTGCAGTCCCAATTATGACTTATTTGAAGTTGAAGGCGTTCAGGCCCGGATATACGGCGGAATCGCCCAGCTGTTCCTCAATGCGGAGCAGCTGATTGTACTTCGCCACACGCTCGGAGCGGGAAGGAGCGCCGGTCTTGATCTGGCAGGTG
>CADBQE010000033.1 GCA_902796695.1 uncultured Lachnospiraceae bacterium | reverse complement strand
TGGCGATCAGGATATCCGTGTTGCGGGACATATCCGGAACGATATAGGCATCGATCCGGCCGGCTTCCGCGGCTGCTTCTTCCAGCAACGCGTCGTCCAGCATGAACTCTTCATTGCGGTCCCAGTCGAGCACCGGAAGGATCTCCGCCAGGCCGGACAGATTGGCTTCCATGGCCGTTCTCGCCTTTTTCTTGTTCACGGCCATATTGGCCAGGTCAAATTCCTTTGTCAGCATTTCATCCTTGCCGAAGCGGCACGGACCTTCGAAAATGTAATCATGATAAAACCCGGTAAATACCGGTTTTAACGTGAGACGATAATCCACTACTCTGTTCATCTTGGCCTCCCGACTATCAGTGCTGGTATTGATTGTATTGATTCGGGATTCGGCGATATATAATGGGTTTGGGATTTTTGGTAATATCTTGCAAAAAAAAGAAAAAGCTGCGGCACAACAAAAAAACGGGGCAGGATCATTGGATTTTGATCCTGCCCCGGAGGCTGTGCCCGGTCCGCGGCTGTGCAGACGGCGGTGTGTTATACCTGTGCTTTCCGGAACTGTTCCGGTGTGGAGCCCACGATATTCTTAAATACTTTCGTAAAATACGACTGGTCGGCGAATCCCACCTCTGCCGCGATCTGCGCGATGGTGAGCGAGTTTTCGTTCAGGCGCTGCTTGGCTTTTTCTACCCGCAGGCGGTTGACCATTTCCGTGAACGGGTAGCCGAGTTCCTCCTTGATGATTTTGCTGAGGTAGGTCCGGGAAATAAATACGTTCGCAGCGGCTTCTTCCAGTGTAATTTTTTCGGACATATGCTTTATGATATACTGCTTTGTCCTGAAAATGATATTCTGGTGCTTCGTGTCTTTCAGGTCGAATACAAAGTCCAGAAACCTGGACAGGGCTGACTGGAGCCATTTGTTGTATTCTTTTTCATTCCGGATCTCATCGGCTTCCCGCAGATGATCGATGCAGAATCTGACCACCTCCGTTTTCTCCGCGCCGCCCTTGATGGCCGCGCGGCTCATGCGGATAAACAGTTCGATCACCTGCCACCGCATGGCATTGTAATCTTCCGCCAGCTGAGAATACAGGGATTCTTCGATCTCGAAAAGCTCCTGTCTGGCACTTTCCTTATCGCCCCGCCGGATCGCCTGGAAAAGCAGTTTCAGGGTATCGATGGAATAGCCGGGCTTGAAAACGCCCTCCGTGATATCCCCGAACATGGAGAAATCGATCTGCTTGCGGCTGAACTGCCGTTCCGGAGCCGCATATTCGATCCACTCCGCAAGATTTCGGATCTTTGTCTCGGGCAGCGTGATGACCGTGTCGGTCTCCGCGTGACAGGACTCCGCGTGGTGATCCGACCGCTGTTCGGAAATAATGGGGCCGATCGTCAGGCAGTACTCCAATCTGTCACTGTGAGACAGGAAGGGAATTGAGATAAAGGTCAGTCCGCGCGGGCATACGTAAATATACCAGCCGCCTTTGCTTAATGCCTGATAGGCACCGTACAGGTGCGTATTATAAGCATTGCACAAAGAGCCGTCTCCGTTCTTTTCTTCGTAAAACGGAGGGCAGGCAAATCTTCCCTTTCTGACGTCCATCAATGTTGCATGGATGCCCGTCAGTTTGATGGTCAGCCGGCAGAACTGGCGGTATCTTTCCACAACTCCCATATGACCCCCCGTACCGCGGAATGTTCACCGCTTACGACGTCTTCAGCTTGCTGCTGATCTTCTCGCTCGGGCTGATAAACCGCTCCAGCGACATGTTGTGGTTGACGGTGTCCACGATGCTGGCCAGATATTCGCTCATGTCCACGCTTTCGTAGTAGGGGCGCTTTAAGGTTTCCGGGTTCTGGTAGATCAGGTTTGTGGTGAGGACTTTGTCCAGCAGGCCTTCTTCCACGGCTTTGTCGAAGTTGTCCATGCCGCTGGTGAACAGGCCGAAGCTGGCGCAGGCGATGACGTTTTTGGCGCCGCGCTCCTTGAGCTGCTTGGCTACGTCAATGATGCTGTCGCCGGAGGCGATCATGTCGTCCACGACGATGGCGGTCTTGCCTTCCAGGGATTCGCCCAGATATTCGTGGGCTACGATGGGGTTGCGGCCGTCCACGATGCGGGTGTAGTCACGGCGCTTGTAAAACATGCTGACGTTCACGCCCAGGATATTGGCGAAATAGACCGCGCGCTCCACGGCGCCTTCGTCCGGGCTGATGATCAGCACGCTGTCCTTGTCGAACTGCTCGTGGATGTTGAGGTTGATCAGGGTCTTGACGAACTGGTAGGAGGTGGGCAGGTTCTCAAAGCCGGCCAGCGGGATGGCGTTGCAGATCCGGGGGTCGTGCGCGTCAAACGTGAAGATATTGTCCACGCCCATGCCCACGAGTTCCTGCAGCATCATGGCGCAGTCCAGGGATTCCCGGGCCGTGCGGCGGTGCTGGCGGCTTTCGTACAGGAAGGGCATGACCACGTTGATGCGGTTGGGCTTGCCGGTGCAGGCGGAGATCACGCGCTTCAAGTTCATGTAGTGGTCGTCCGGCGACATGGGGTTCATGTGGCCGTTCAGCTCGTATTCCAGGCTGTAATTGCACACGTCCACCATGATAAACAGGTCGTAGCCCCTGACGGTCTGGTTCAGGATGGCCTTGGCCTCGCCGCCGCCGTAGCGGTTGAGTTCCACATCGATCAGATAGTTGTCTTCCGTGTAGCCGGCCTGCATGGTCTCCCGGCCGGCGCGCCAGGCCACCAGATACGCGTTCACCTGCTTGGCCAGCTTTTCGCAGCCGGGCAGGGCAATGATTCCCAGAGGTCCGAAATGAGTTCTAATCTCCATGGTCTTCTCCTTTTATTTTCGGGCGGACGCGGTTCCCGCCGTTTGGATTCTTACTGCAGGCGCCGGGCCAGACGGATGTCGGGCCCCGCAAAGCGCATGATGCGGAATTCTCCGATCACGCGGGAGATCACCGGCTCGGAATAGCGCTCCGCAAGCGCGTCCAGATCCAGATTGGTGGAGATCAGGGTTCCCCGGTTCCGGATGATCCGTTCGTTCAGGATGGTAAACAGCGCGTTGGCGGCCAGTTTTTTGCTGGTGAATTCCGTGCCCAGATCGTCGATGATGAGCAGGTCGGCTTCCGCGAACTGCTCCGTGATGCCCTCGTCGCTGTTTTCCCGGTCAAAGGTGACGGATTCGATGCGGTCGAACAGTTCCTGAGCCGACAGGTACAGGACCGAGTACCCCGCTTCCAGCAGGGCGCCGGCGATGCAGTTGCACAGGAAGGTCTTGCCGGTCCCCACGGAGCCGGTCAGGAGGATGCCGTCGCGTCTTTTGTCGAACCCCGCGACATAGTCCTTGGCGGCGCGGAGGTTCTCTTCCATCACTTCCCGGCCGGTGCGGCCCTGGAAGGCTTTCAGCTTCTTTTCCCCGTCATACCAGTCCAGGGAGAAGCTGTCGAAATTTTCGCGGGCGGCGCGCTGCCACAGGACGGAGTCGCTGTAGAACTGTTCGATCACCAGTCTGCGGCGGCAGCTGCATTCGCGGGTCCCCACCCAGCCGGTGTCCCGGCAGAGCGGGCAGACAAAGCGGGGCTCCAGATCCTGTTCGGTGAGGCCGGCGGCGGCAAAGGTTTCTTTTTTTTCTTTGATCAGTGCCTGGCGGCGGGCTTTCAGGAAGGCCAGACGGGTCTCGTCCCGGTCTATCTGGGCGCGGATCAGTTCCCCGGAGATCTGTACGATCTCCCGGCTCAGTTTCTCCGCGCGGGGCGATTCCTTAAAGAAGGCTTCCCGCCGCTCCCGGGCTTCTTCCCGGGCCCGGCGGCGCCGCTCCTGATAGAGGCGTTCTATCGTATCGGATTGTGCTCTGGTCAGCTTCATGCTCTGTCCTTTTTATCCAGCAGTTTGGCGTAGTCGATGTCTTTCAGGGAACTCCGGTAAGAGCCTTCGGCCGGTGCGGGGGCGGAGCCGGAAGAGGCTCCGGCGGGCGTCCTGCCCTTCTTCGGGCGGGCGCTTTCCCATTCCTGCAGGGCGGTCAGGGAGCGGATCCCGGCGGTCTGCCAGCTTTTCAGAATGCCTTCCGTATAGCGGAAATCCGGTGTGTTCTTGCGGCGGATGGTGCGGTCGCAGGCCTCCAGGATCATTTCCTGGGGCATCTTCAGGTCCGTCATCCAGGAAGAGACCGTGCGGCATTCGCTGTCCGTCAGCTGCCGGCCGATCAGGCCCAGCGCCTTGGCGACGGCCGCGTACGAGGCGGA
>CADBQE010000032.1 GCA_902796695.1 uncultured Lachnospiraceae bacterium | reverse complement strand
TTTTGGCACGTGACAGGGGGACGGTTCCTTTGTCAGGTTTTGGGGGTGTCCTCTCACCGCGGGCCGATTACAAATCGGCCCCTACGACAGCGGCCCCGACGACAGCGGCCCAACGACAGCGGCCGTACGACAGCAACCCAACAACAGCGGCCCCCACGACAGCGGCCCAACAACAGCGGCCCCTGCGACGGCAATCTTACAAAACAAAAAAGCCCCTGCGGGGGCAGGGGCGGTGCGTAAGGGCGGGGGTCAGGCTTTGGCCTGGAAATATTCGTTCAGGGCGTTGACGAGCTGGGTGCTGTCCATGCCGTGGACCATGCAGGCTTCTTCGATGGATTCCATCTGAGAAGCGGGGCAGCCTACGCAGTGCATGCCGGCGCCCATCAGAATGGCGGCGCAGCCGTAATCCTCCATCAGCAGTTCGCCGATCTGGGTGTCTTTCGTAACTTCCATATCATAAATACCTCCTGGATAGTTTCCGAGAGCAGTATACTCCGTCCGGTCCGAAAAAACAAGAGGGAAGCGGCAGAAGGGACGCAAGAACCAGCCCCGCAAAATCCGCAGGTGACAGCCGCTCACTTTTATGCTATCATCACAGCAGAAAAAAGGAGTACTGACATGCAGCGCCATCTACCGCATCATCACCGGAAACTGATCCTGCGTACCCGGCTGTTCGGGGCGGGAGTCATTTTTGCCGCCGGCGTGATCTGCTTTTTCCTGGCAGATGTGATCCGGGCCGGGCTGCCCTATATCCTGGGCGGCATGCTTCTGATCCTGGGGGCGGATTTCCTGTGGGAAGCGCTGCGGGACAAGAGCTTTGACCACGAAGACACGGACGAGATCTCGAACGCGATCATCTTCCTGATCCTGGCCGTGGTGGTCTTTCTGCGGCGGCATGAGACGGACAACCTGATCGGGGCGGTCTGGGGCGTGCTGGCGCTCTTTCTGGCGGCGCGGAATATCAGCCATTCCCTGTACGGGCTCATCCACCGGGACGGCCGCGGCGCCGGGCATCTCATGCATATGATCCAGGCCCTGATCAGCACCGGCATCAGCATCACGCTGCTGATGGATCCGCCCCACCATCTGAGCTTTCACGTCTATATCCTGGGGCTGGAGCTGATCGACCTGTCCATAAAAGTGGGCTTTAACGAAATCTGAGAGCGGCGGCGCCGCGGAAGGAATACTATGGGACGCGTATCGGTTAAGGAAAATAAAAACAGATATCAGCTGAAGCGGGAGGAACTGGGCCTTTCCCGCGACAAGGCGTCGGAGCTGCTGGAAGGCCTCTCGCCCGAGCGGATCGAGAAGATCGAAAGCGAAAAGAGCCTGCCCCACCCCGACGAGGTGCTGCTGATGGCGCGGGGCTACAAAGCGCCGTCGCTGTGCAACTACTTCTGCGCCCGGGAATGCCCCATCGGCCAGACCCACGTGCCGCAGATCGCGCCGCGCAGCCTGTCCCAGATCGTGCTGGAAATGCTGGCGTCCCTGAATGCGATGCAGAACCGCCGGGACCGCCTGATCGAGATCACCTCCAACGGACAGGTGGAGGACGACGAGGTGGAGGATTTCGTCCGCATCCAGGAAAACCTCGCCAAGATCTCCGAGACCGCGGAAGCCCTGCGCCTCTGGGCGGAGACCATGCTGGCGGAGGGGAAGATCGATCTGGAACTGTATGAAAAATTCAGAAAATAAGGCGGAAATTATGAGCGGAATTCAGGAAGAATACGGCGCGGCCGTGCTCCGGGTGAGCGAAAAAGCCGTGCGGAGCATCCGGAGCGGACACCCCTGGGTATACGGCGAAGAGGTCCGGGAAATCGAAGGCCGGTACGAAAACGGCGATATCGTCTCCGTGGCGAACGCGAAGGGAAAATGGCTGGGGGCCGGATTTGTGAACGACGCCTCCAAGATCCGGGTGCGTCTGATCTCGCGGAACCGAAACGACCGGTTTGACGAGGCCTTTTTCCGCCGCCGGCTGGCCTACGCCGTCGATTACCGCCTGAGCGTGATGGGAGAGGACGCCTCCGCCTGCCGCCTGATCTTCGGTGAAGCGGACCATTTCCCCGGCCTGACGGTCGACCGCTTCGAGGACGTGCTGGTCACGGAAGTGCTTTCCCTGGGCTGCGAGCGCAGGAAAGACCTCCTCTACCGCCTCCTGCTGGAGGAACTGCAGGCCAGGAATATCCCGATCCGCGTGATCTATGAACGGAACGACTCCCCGCTGCGGGAAAAAGAAGGCCTTCCGGCCCATGCGGGCTTCTATACCGCAGAGGGCCTGTCTCTGACGCCGGAAACGGACGGCCACGTGCAGATTCGCGAAAACGGCATCCTGTATGACGTGGATTATATCAACGGCCAGAAAACCGGCTTCTTCCTGGACCAGAAATACAACCGCCGCCTGGTGGGACGCCTGGCCGCCGGCCGGAAGGTGCTGGACTGCTGCACGCATACCGGCGCCTTTGCCCTGAACGCGGCCCGGGGCGGCGCGGCTTCCGTCACGGCGCTGGACGTATCCGCCGACGCGCTGCGGCAGGCCGCTGCCAATGCGGCGTTAAACGGCCTGTCCGAAAGGATGGAATTTGTCCGCGCCGATGTTTTTACTTATCTGGATGAACTGGCGGCCGGCCCGCGCGGACGCTTTGATTTTATCATTCTGGATCCGCCGGCCTTTACGAAAAGCCGGGAAACCGCGCAGGCCGCCTTCCGCGGCTATAAGGACATCAACAAGCGGGCCATGCAGGCTCTGCCGCGCGGCGGCTATCTGGCGACCTGCTCCTGCTCGCATTTCATGAAGGACGACATGTTCCGGGAGATGCTGCGGGAAGCCGCGCGGGACGTCAACGTGGAGCTGCGCCAGATCGAAGCCCGTCAGCAGGCTCCGGACCACCCGATCCTCTGGGGTGTCCCGGAGACCGCGTATTTGAAATTCTACGTATTCCAGGTGGTATAAGCCCGGATTTTTCCGTTTTCGACCCGTTAAGCCCCGGTATTTTGCACCCGGGGCTGTTTTACTGTGCGGCATTTCCTGCTATGATAGGGTCAGAAAAAGGAGGAACCTGATATGGAAAGAGTTATCATTGCAGTCAT
Source organism: uncultured Lachnospiraceae bacterium (assembly GCA_902796695.1). Classification (GTDB taxonomy): domain Bacteria; phylum Bacillota; class Clostridia; order Lachnospirales; family Lachnospiraceae; genus UBA6987. The sequence continues at coordinate 2,312 of CADBQE010000032.1, read as the reverse complement.
CGTCCTGGCGGCGGGATTCGTGGTCGGAAATATCCTGAAGGACCGCAACGGGACCAAAAGGAGCTTTACGCTTCCGGTGGCGGCCGGGGTCCTGCTGGCCGTGCTGCTGGTGGGCAGTGCCTGCTTCGCTTCCGTGCCTACGGGCCATACGGGCGTGGTGACCACCTTCGGACGGGTGGAAAACTTCACGCTGGACGCCGGCATTCATCCGAAACTGCCCTGGCAGAAAGTGGTAAACCTGGACAACCGGGTGCAGAAAGCCGCCGTGCAGCTGTCCTGCTTCTCCTCGGATATTCAGGAAGTGACCGTGGATTACACCCTGAACTACCAGATCAGCAAGGAAAATGCCATGACGATCTACAGCACCATCGGGACGTCCTATTACGAGACCGTGATCATCCCGAACATTTCGGAGGCCGTCAAGGTCAAGACCGCCCGGTATACCGCGGAGAATCTGGTGTCGTCGCGCGACGATTTGTCCCGGGGCATCGAGGAACTGCTGCGCGACAAGCTGACGCAGTACAATATCGTGGTGGTCGGCACTTCGATTGAAAATATGGACTTTACGGATGCGTTCACGAACGCGGTGGAAGCCAAGCAGGTCGCGGCGCAGAACCGTCTGCAGGCGGAGATCGAGCAGGGACAGAAGACCATGGAGCAGAAGGCGCAGGCCGAACGGAACGTCATTGACGCCAATGCGGCGGCGGATGTGGCGAAGATCCAGGCGGAAGCCGATCTGGCCGTGACCAAGATCCAGGCGGACGCGGCCGAATACGCCGGCCAGAAGGAAGCGGCCAAGAACCACGCTATTTCCGAATGGCTGACCAAAGATCTGCTCACTTACTACTACATCCAGCAGTGGAACGGCATCCTGCCCACTTACTACATGGGCAGTGAAAACGTCAGCACCATCGTAGGCCTGGGCGACGCGGCTCCGGCTCCGGCGCCGCAGGAATAACGGCATCCGGAATAGTCCGGAAATAAAAAAGGGGCGGACCCCGGTGACAGCTGAATGTTGTCACTGAGGTCCGTCCCTTTCGCTGTATTCGCCTCTTACGCTGCACTCCGGTGCCCGCGGCTGCGCCTTACACGCCCCACTTCGTGCAGATCTCGCGGGCGAAGAGGGCGGCGCGGGTCTCTTTGTCGGGGGTCATGAACTCGGTGCCATAGCCCAGGTGGCGTTCGGCCAGCATGCCGCGGTAGATGAGCTGCGAGTGCTTCGCGTAGCGCTTCATGCCCTGCTCCCACAGGTCCGCGCCTTTTTCGGGCGGGTAGCCGCAGGTGGTGATCAGGGCGAGCTCCCGGCCGGCCCAGAGCGCGGGGCCTTTTTCGGCTCCGTAGTATTTATTCATGCCGTAGACCAGGCGGTCCAGGGCGGCTTTCATGGGAGGGGTGCAGTACCAGGAGTAGATCGGGGTGGCCAGCACCAGAACGTCCGAGGCCAGGACGGCGCGGAAGATCTTTGCCATGTCGTCCGGCTGGGGACAGCCGAATCCCGCCCAGTCCTTCTGGCAGGCGCGGCAGGCCGTGCAGGGACGGATGTCCATGTCGATCAGGTCGAACTGCGTCACACGGCAGCCCAGCTGGCGGGCCTCCTCGCCAAAGACCCGGGCCAGCTGCCAGGTATTGCCGCCCTTGCGGGGACTTCCCAGAAGCATGCAGATATTTCTCAAAGCACGGCCCCCTTTATTCGGCGATGCGGTTCAGCGCCCGGCGTGCCTGCTCCTCCCGGCGCCTGCGCTGCTTGAGCAGCCGGCGGATGAACAGGAAGAGAAGCAGCAGAAGGCCCAGGATCAGCACGCCGCCGCCGATCAGGATCCAGTAGATCAGCGGCAGCCCCAGATGGACCCGCCTCAGGATCTCGTTCCGGCTGGGCTCCACGCGGACCACCGGCTCCAGTTTGATGCGTTCCGGAATGGGCTCGGCGCTCAGCCGGATGCGGCCCACTTCCCGGTCGCCCAGATAGTAGATGCGGGCGGCCAGCGCGCTGTCTTTCTGCGTGCCGCCCATCAGGATCACTTCGCTCCTCAGATCGGCGAGCGTCATATCCTGCGGCAGCGTGCACCAGGCGTCGGAAAAGGCGCTCAGGCGCAGCAGGTCGTCGTCCAGAAAATCATCGCCGCTGTTCTGCTGGATGCTTTCGGCGCTGCTTAAGCTGAAGCAGCGGAAATTCTGGAAGCCGTACTGGAACAGGGCCACACTGTCTTCCCCGGTGGCTTTGGAATCCGGGTCGCGCATCACCACGCAGATCAGGTCCAGGTCGCCCTGCTTCGCGTAGGTGACCAGGGTGTTGCCCGCTTCGGGGGTATAGC
>CADBQE010000031.1 GCA_902796695.1 uncultured Lachnospiraceae bacterium | reverse complement strand
AATTTCTTCGGCATATACAGCGCCGCGGGGTCCAGACCGCCGGACAGCGTGCGGCCGCTGGGGGCGACGGTCAGGTTGTAGGCGCGGGACAGGCGCGTGATGCTGTCCAGCAGGATGATCACGTCGCGGCCGTGCTCCACCTGGCGCTGCGCCCGGCCCAGCACCATTTCCGCCACGCGTTTGTGGTGCTCGGGGGTCTCGTCGAAGGTGGAGTAGATGACTTCCACATTGGGGCCTTCCACGTCTTCTTTAATATCCGTGACTTCCTCCGGGCGCTCGTCGATCAGCAGGATGATGAGCTGCATGTCCGGATGGTTTTTCGTGACGGCTTTGGCCACTTCCTTGATCAGGGTGGTCTTGCCGGCCTTGGGCGGCGAGACGATCATGCCGCGCTGGCCTTTGCCGATGGGGGCCATCAGGTCCACGATCCGCATGGCGCGGGCTTCGGATTCCGTTTCCAGATGGATGCGCTCGTGCGGGAATTCCGGCGTCAGTTCTTCAAAGGACTTGCGGCTGCGCACCGTGTCCGGGGATTCGCCGTTGACGCTGTTGATATACAGCAGGGCCGGGAATTTTTCCGTTCCGGTCTTGATTTTGGTGACGCCGGAGAGGATATCGCCGGTCTTTAAGCCGAAGCGGTGGATCTGGGCGGGCGAGACGTAGATGTCGTTGTCGCCGGGCATATAGTTCTCGCAGCGGATAAAGCCGAAGCCTTCGGGCATCACTTCCAGGATGCCTTCGCCGGTGGGGCCGGCCAGGGCGTCGGGGTAGGCGGCGTTTTTATCGGCAGGTTCCTGCTTGTCCGGGAAGGCGGTGCCGCGCTCGCCGTAGGAAGCGGGCCGCTCGCCGTAAGAGGCGGGGCGGTCGGTCTGGCGCTCCGCGTAGGGCTGCAGGCGTTCGCCGTAGGATGCGGAACGGTCGCCGTAGGACGGGGAGCGGTCCCCGTAGTTCTGGGAGCGATCGCCGTAAGGCTGGAGCCGATCGCCGATCCGGTCGGTGCGGGAGGTGCGGTCCGGGGCCACGGGGCGGTTTTCGTCCTGTCTGCGGTCCGGGGAGGGCATCTCATAGCGGAAGCGGGATCCTCGTTCCTGGGTCTCCACGGCTTCCGCCTGCGCCTTGTAGGTCGGCGAATAGCTGCCGAAGCCGCCGCGGGTGCCGCGGCCGGACGGACCCGTCACTTCATAGGCGCGGCGGTAATTGGGACGGCGGGAGTTTTCACCGACTCCGCTGATGCCGCCTTCCGGTTCGCCTGTTTTCGCTTCCGGGTTCGCAGGCGCCGCTTCCGGTTCTGCCGCCGCTTTTTCCGCGGTTTTCTTGGGAGGTCTCCCCACCGGTCTCTTCGGAGTTTCCGGTGTGCCGTCCGCAGTGCGGTTTAAGCGGGGACGCCCGCGGACGGGCTTTTCGCGTTCTCCGCCGGTAATTTCGACGGCATGCTGAATGCGTGCTTCCCCTACCTGAGACAGCAGCCCGATCAGGTCCGCTTTCCGCGCGTTGCTCATGCCGCGGATCCCCAGGGCATGCGCCCACTCTTTGAGTGTTGCCAGGGATTGATCTTCCAATTTAATACTCATACCGTAACTCCTTAGCGGCTGCCGCCGTTCGTCAGTGCAGCAGTGATTGATTCCCTGTTCGGTGCCAGTTTTCCTGAAACATCTGGGTCCGGATTTGTAAATGAAACAGAGGAAAAGACAGCATGAAAAGCAAGAGAAATGAGGACCCTCATGCACGGTCTGTCTTCATGCCAAAGATTACCGTATTCTTCCCGAAATTGCAAGAGGGAATCTGCGGGAAACGGGACATTTTGTTGCTTTTTTTTGCGCGGCTTGCTAAAATGGTTCCGAAAAACCGGGGAGGAGTATGCGTTATGATCAATAACCCGCAGGTATTATATAAATTAATGGTCCTCTATCTGCTGCAGCAGGCCAATCTGCCCATCAGCAACGAGCAGATCTCCGACTTTTTCCTGACCACGGAATACACCAATTACCTGTCCCTGCAGCAGGGCGTCAGCGAGCTGCTGGACGCGCACCTGATCAAAGTGACCACCGTGCGGGAATCCCAGCGCTATGAGATCACGCGCGAAGGGGAAGAAGCCCTGAGCTTTTTCGGCGGCGACATTCCGGACGCCATCAAGGAAGACATCCATGCCTTCCTGAAGAAGCACCGCATCCGCCTCCGCAACGAAATGGGCATCACCGCCGACTACCGCAAGACCGGCAGCACGGATTACGAAGTGACCTGCGAAGTCCGCGAAGGCAAGATCCAGCTCATGAAGCTCCTCCTCTCCGTCCCCAGCGAAGAGCAGGCCCGCATCATCTGCGACCGCTGGCAGTCCGCCAGTCAGGAGATCTACAGCCACATCATGCACACCCTTCTCCAGGACGAATAACCCGCCCGGCAGGCGGATTTATTCGGCGACAATAAAAACAGTGCCGCTCGGGGAACCGTGATCCCTCAGGCGGCACTGTTTTATTGTTCGGTCAGGCGGGCGATCTCGGCGGCGAGGGGGTCGCCGGGAGAGAAAAGGCGGATGTAGCCTTCCAGGGAGCGGGTCTTTTCACGCAGGCCGCGGGAGGCGCGGCTGACGAAGATGCGGCATTTCCGGCGGGCGTTTTTGGCTTCCTGGATCAGGTTGGCGCCGGCGGCGTTGCCGTCCAGGGCCAGCAGGACGGATTCCCGGTT
>CADBQE010000030.1 GCA_902796695.1 uncultured Lachnospiraceae bacterium | reverse complement strand
CGCCGGGAAATATGTGTTCTCGAAGAGCGTGACTGCGGGGTACGAATTGGAATGCACGATAAGATAAGAGCCGGGATACGGCCGGCAAATACATAAAAGAGAGCGACTGTCCGGCCGCTCTCCTTTTTACAGCTGTCAGGTATTTGCACTGAATGCCATACGGAATATCACGGCATTTTGGGACCGCCGCCCGTCCGGGATTCATTTCCCAGCGACGGATCCTGCCACCGGCGAAAATCGCGGAAGATCAGATCCGCAGTCAGAACGTAAAGCGGGTCCGCGCCGTCTGCCGGCCGAACCTCGATCTGATACGCTCCGATACTGTATCCGGCCCGGTTGACGGCATCCACTGCCGTCAGACAGTTTTCAACGGCCGTATTGATCGCCTGCAGATCCGGCTCCTGACCGCCGTCATTCCGGAAAACCAGTTCCGCCAGATATCCGCCCAGCACATAGCTGCCGCATTCCCTGACTTCCAGCGGGATCCCGTTCCGGGTCAGTTCCTCCCGCAGCGCAGCCGCGGTTTCCTCTTTCGTATAGGTGCTCTTGTTTTCCCTGATCCGGACGGAATCCGGATTGCCATCCGGAATCTTCCAGAAATCTGCCAGACTGGTGTCATAGACCGTTTTCCCGGCCGTATCCAGGATGACCTGTCTCATTGACGTGATCTCGCGGAACGCGCCCGCGTGACGGACTGCCTGATTCCGCGCTTCGGTCCTTTCCGCACTCAGAAGGAATGTCCGCTTCCAGTTCGGAACTTCATCCGGGTCATATTTTGCCGTAAAACAGACCTCCTTATCCTTGATGCTGACTTCCTGTACCTGGGCAAACCCCTGCTCATGCAGCGCTTTCAGCATCTCGTCAGCTATCCGGTCGACATTCTCTCCGGACATGGATCTGACAGTGAAGAACGCTGCACCGATCACGAGTACGGCACCCAGCAGCAGGGCTATTCTTTTTCTCATTTTCCCTCCTTTCAGTGATACGATATATGAACTGCACATCCCGTTTCGATTTTAGCCTATCATATATATTACATTTTTTCAACAGAATTGTGCCGGAACCCCCGATTATTGTGTTAATGTGACAGGGGGACGGTTCCTTTGTCACCTTTTTCGTTATCGGTCCGCGTCTTTTCTCCGCACAAAAAAGGTGGGTGATAAGTCCCAGCAACTTATCACCCGGGTGAAGATATAATGAAGAAGGAGGGGTGTTGCCCGGTAGCGGCAACTGCAATTATGAAAAAACTTACTGTCTGGTTATATGGTAGCCGATAAAAGGAAAAGTTTTATGCGATGGGCATAAAACTTTTCGGGAAATTTTATGAAAATTTGATGAATGGCCGGATCAATAGGCTTTGCCCCAGATCACCATCTTCTTAGCCGGGCGGCCGCAGCAGACGCAGGTGTCCGCGATATGCTCCTGCGCGAAGGGCATGCAGCGCGCGGTGGCGGTGGTATCTTCTTTGATCTTCAGTTCGCAGTCCAGTTCGCCGCACCACTCCGCTTTGACAAAGCCGGGCTTGTTCGCGATGGTGTCCTTGAACTCGTCATAGGTCGTCGCTTCGTAGATATGGCTCTCCAGGAAGGCGCGGGCGCGTTCCAGCATGTCCGCCTGTTCCTGTTCCAGCGCGGCCTTCGCGGCGTCCGCCAGATCGGCAAGCGCCACGATCTGCTTTTCGCGGTTGTCGCGGCGAACGATGACGGCCTGGCCGGCCTCGATATCCTTCGGCCCGATCTCTACCCGCAGCGGGATGCCGCGCATTTCCTGCTCGCTGAACTTCCAGCCGGGGTTCTTGTCGCTTTCGTCCACTTTGACGCGCAGGCCGGCGGCGCTTAAGGCCTCTTTCAGTTCCGCGGCTTTTTCCAGAACGCCGGGCTTGTGCTGCGCGATGGGGATGATCATGACCTGGGTCGGCGCAATATGCGGCGGCAGGACCAGACCGGAGTCATCGCCGTGAACCATGATCAGCGCGCCGATGATGCGGGTGCTCATGCCCCAGGAGGTCTGATGCACATACTGCAGGGTATTGTCCTTGTCCGAGAACTGGATGCCGAAGGCGCGGGCAAAGCCGTCGCCGAAGTTGTGGCTGGTGCCGGACTGCAGGGCTTTGCCGTCATGCATCATGGCTTCGATGGTGTAGGTGGAGTTTGCGCCGGCGAATTTTTCCTTGTCCGTCTTCTGGCCTTTGATGACGGGGATGGCCAGCACCTGTTCGCAGAAATCCGCATAGATATTCAGCATCTGGACGGTGCGGGCTTCGGCCTCTTCCTCCGTGGCATGGGCGGTGTGGCCTTCCTGCCACCAGAATTCGGTGGTGCGCAGGAACGGACGGGTGGTCTTCTCCCAGCGGACGACCGAGCACCACTGATTGTAGCACTTGGGCAGGTCGCGGTAGGATTCCACAATATCCTTATATAATTCGCAGAACAGCGTCTCGGACGTAGGGCGCACGCACAGGCGCTCCGGCAGCGTTTCGCCGCCGCCCTGGGTGACCCAGGCGACTTCCGGCGCGAAGCCTTCCACGTGGTCCTTTTCCTTCTGCAGCAGACTTTCCGGAATGAACAGCGGCATGGCTACGTTTTCCACGCCGGTGGCCTTAAAGCGGGCGTCCAGTTCATGCATGATATTTTCCCAGATGGCGTACCCGGCGGGCTTTAAGATGGTGCAGCCTTTGATGGTGGAATACGCCACCAGTTCGGCCTTGGTCACCACATCGGTATACCACTTGGCAAAGTCTTCCTCCCGGGAGGTAATGGCTTCTACTAATTTCTTCTTGTCTGCCATATGAATAATCTCCTTTTATTACAGAGGGCGACCGGAGGCCGCCCTTAAGAAACAAGTCTGGAACTTATGATCCTCACGGAGCTTTTGTGGTTTCCGGCGCCACAGCGGTGGTTTCCGGAACGGGCTCAAGCGTAGGGGAAGGCACCATGGTTTCTCCGACAGGGGTGCTTTCGGGGGCTTCCGTGGTTTCCGGTTCGGCCGTGGTGGTGGCGTAGATGCCGGCGACATCCTGTACGATGAGGCCTTCGCGGTCATACTGCGGGGCCGCCTGGCGGCTTCTCTGAATGCCGTTGTAAATAGTGATGCCCAGCGCCGCAACGACGCCCAGCGCCAGAACACAGGCCACGATCTTCCAGATCAGGGACGTGCGCTTCTGCTGGCGTTTTTCTTTTTCTATGTTTTCCTTGCGGTTTTTCTTAAACTCTTTGTACTTGTCGACTTTTTCCTGGCTCATTGCCTGCCATCCTCCTTCACTTTCAGCGTCCTTCTGAGGACGCCAGATTATTTTACCCGAACCCGTCTGAAAAATCAAGATATTTCACGAAATAATCCCCGATTTTTGCAGTCCCGGGACGCCGGATCTCTGTCCTTCCGCAGGGTCTCATTCCTTCCAGTGCAGACGATGCAGCTCCCCGCGGGTCTCCAGCCCGGCGAACCCCTGCTGGCGCAGCGCCTCATACAGGACGACGGCCACGGAATTGGACAGGTTCAGCGAGCGGTTGTCCGCCACCATGGGAATGCGCAGACACTGCTCTTCATGCTCCACCAGGATCTCTTCGGGGATCCCCGCGCTTTCTTTGCCGAAAACCAGGTAATCGTCCGGTGCGAAAGCCGCTTCCGTATAGGCACGGCGCGCCTTGGTGGTGAGGAAGAAAAGCCGGGCTCCGGGATTTTTCCGCAGGAAATCCGCGAAATCATCATAGACAGTGCAGTCCAGATCCTTCCAGTAATCCAGGCCGGCCCGCCGCAGGTGCTTTTCGTCCAGGGAAAAGCCCAGCGGTCTTATCAGATGCAGGCTGCTGCCCGTGGCCACGCAGCTGCGGCCGATATTGCCGGTATTGGCCGGGATCTCCGGCTCCAGCAGCACGATATGGAACGGCATGGCCGCGCCCGTCAGCCGGCCTGTCCCAGCAGGGACGCGATCAGGGCGTAGGCCGTCGGGACCACCATGGCCAGGATCAGAATGATGACCATGACCCGGATGAAGACCTTCTTCTGTTTTTTATTGGAAAAATCAAACATCTTTGCTTTGTTCCTTTCTGATTGAGGGATGAACTTCTGCAGTATACTCTATTTTCCGGCGCCTGCCAACTGTTTTTTGCCGGAACCGGACGCTTTTCCGCGGGAGGGGCACTCTTCCTTCAGGAAGCAGGCTTCGCAGTCCGGGCGCTGCGAGCGGCACAGGCTTCGGCCCAGGGCGATCAGGTCCAGATTGATCAGGATCCAGTGATCCTCCGGAATCTTTTCCATCAGGTCGAATTCCACTTTGACCGGATCGTCGTTCGTGCTTAAGCCCAGGCGGCGCGCGATGCGGCCCACATGCGTATCCACCACGACGCTCGGGATCCCATAGACGTTGCCGCGCACCACATTGGCGGTTTTGCGTCCCACCCCGGGCAGCGCCGTCAGGCTTTCGATATCCGAGGGAACTTCCCCGCCGTGGCGCTCCAGCAGCGCCTTTGCGCAGGCGATGATATTCTTCGCTTTATGGTGATAGAAGCCCGTGGAAAAGATATCCCGCTCCAGTTCCTCCTGCCGGGCTGCGGCCAGCTTTTCCAGGCTGTCGTATTTGCGGAAAAGGTCCCGCGTCACCAGATTGACGCGTGCGTCCGTGCACTGGGCGCTCAGGATGGTGGCGACCAGCAGCTGCTAGGCATTGTCATATTCCAGATAGGTTTTGGAGTCAGTCCCGTAGACATCGTCCAGCTTTTTCAGGATCCGGGCGATCCTTTCCTGTTCCGTCATGGCGTCCTTCCTTGACTGTATTCTGCGCGGATGATATAATTCTATCCGCATATTCGGTTATTTTATCACATACGGAGGCTGACCGCCATGGAAATCGAAAGAAAATTTCTGGTCTCTGTGATGCCGGACGACCTGGAGTCCTATCCGCACGACCATATCTGGCAGGCCTACCTGTGCGCCGGCCCCACGATCCGCATCCGCCGGATGGGAGACGCCCTCATTCTGACCGTGAAAGGCAAGGGCACGCTGGCTCATGAAGAATACGAGCTCCCGCTCACGGAAAAGGCCTTTGACCACCTGGCGGAAAAAATCGACGGCATCCCGGTCATCAAAACCCGCTACCGCATCCCGCTGCCGCCCTATACCGTCGAGCTGGACGTTTTCGAAGGAACGCATAGCGGCCTCGTCATGGCGGAGGTGGAATTTCCCACCGTGGAAGAAGCGATGGCCTTTACGCCACCGGAGTGGTTCGGAGAAGAGGTCACGTACGACAGGCACTACCGCAACGTGTGCCTGGCCGGCCTGTAAAGGAACTTGAAACCTTTTGTGTTCCGTGGTATTATAAAAGTTAACAAAAAAAGGCGGAAGGAGCATCTCCCCTATGGTGATTCAGGAATCCGGTGAAATGTATCTGGAAACGATATATGTTCTCTCTTTAAAATCGTCCGCGGTCAGAGGCGTCGATGTCGGCAGCTACATGGGCTATTCCAAGCCTTCGGTCAGCCGCGCCATCAGTCTGCTGAAAAACGAAGGGCTGGTGGTCACGGATGAATCCGGCTATCTGAAGCTTACGGAAGCCGGCCGGGAGCGCGCGCAGCGCATCTACGAGCGTCACACAGTGTTAACGCGTCTCTTCATCAGCCTCGGCGTGGACGAAGAAACCGCCACCGAGGACGCCTGCCGCATTGAGCACTACATCAGCGACAAGACCTTTGACGCCGTAAAAAACTGCATTAAGCAATTCGAAGAAAAACAGGGGCTGCTGTCGTAGCGGTCCCTGCCCGGGTGTTTTTCCGGCATCGAAAAACGTGACAAAGGAACCGTCCCCCTGTCACGTCCGAGGGCGATGTCATGGAGCGATGTGTAGAGGCAATATCGTAGGGGCCGATGTGCCATCGGCCCGCGAAAACAACGCATAAAAACGTGACAAAGGAACCGTCCCCCTGTCATCAAACGTGACAAAGGAACCGTCCCCCTGTCACGTTTTTTATTGGCCAGGGTAGAGCAGGATGTGGGGGGAGGCGTCGGCGCGCATCCAGCGGAAGAGGGCTTCCATGACCCAGCGTTCCACGCCGATGCAGCCGCTGGTGGAGTTGTCCAGGCGGTCGATGTGGACGAAGATCGCGCTGCCTTCGTTATAGATGATCGGGTCCACGTTTTTCCGCACGAAGATGCACAGGGCGTAATACTGGAGCAGGGAGATCATTTCTTCCGCGTAGCGCCAGTCCTTGTCGCCGTAGTGGGTCTTGTACAGGCGGTTGTAGTATTTGGAATCGGGGTCCAGGACCCAGTAGTCTTCGCTCTGGATCTGATGGTATTCGAGGGCGGTGTCCTCCCAGGCGGCCTCGCCGTAGGCGGGGCCCAGTCCGAAATAGCCGATGGGGGTGAATTTGGCATTCTCCGGGGTGTGGAGCGCCATGCCGTCGCGGCCCATGATGCCGGGGATCTCGGTCAGATTTCCGAGCGGCTTCTCCTGCCATTTCCCGTCAGTTTTCTCGTAGGCATAGACAAGGCAGTGCGGCTTTTCCAAGCCCTTGACGACCAGCAGCTGCGTGCCGATGAGCTGATCCGCGGTCATGCCGGCGGCACTTAAATGGGCCGCAAGCGCGTCCGGAACAGCCGGGGCTTCCGGCTCGGTCTGAGGCGGTTCGGTGGCGGGAGGTTCAGTCGCCGGCGGCTCTGTGGCAGGCGGTTCGGTCGCGGG
>CADBQE010000029.1 GCA_902796695.1 uncultured Lachnospiraceae bacterium | reverse complement strand
TCAGTTCCTCCAGATACCGGCGGGTATAATATTTTGCCATATTCAGGTTCTGTTCCGAATAATTCCCGCACTCCTCCGGCCGCGCGCCGGGGATTTCGCCCTCAAAGTTCAGGATGAAGCGGGCAAGTTCGGTCACGAGCGGAAGGACGTCCGCGGAAGTACGTTCTCCGAACATGACCAGATAGAAGCCGGTGCGGCAGCCCATGGGGCCGAAGTAGATCACCTGGTCCCGGTGGGCATGATTGCGCAGGAAGGTGGCGCCCAGGTGCTCGATGGTGTGGACGGCCGGCATGTCCATCACCGGCTCCCGGTTGGGGGCGGTGAAGCGCAGGTCGAAGGTCGTGACGATATGGCCGGCGCGGCCGTCCCGGCGGGAAACGTACAGGCCGGGCAGAAGGCGCAGGTGATCGATCCGAAAGCTGGCGATTTTATCCATTGCGTTTTCCTCTCCTATTTCATCCGGCAGGCGGCGAGCGGCCGCCCGGCGTGTCAGATCACGTAATTGCCCTTCCGGAACACCGGCACGCGCGTGCCGTCCGGCAGGATGCCGTCGATGTCCATATCCGCCGTGCCGAACATGAAGTCGCAGTGGGTCATGGAATTGTTGGCGCCGTGCGCGGCCAGTTCCTCTTCGCTCATCTCCGTGCCGCCCTTCAGGTTTTCCGGGTAGCAGGCGCCCAGCGCCAGATGGCAGGCGGCGTTTTCGTCGTACAGGGTGTTGAAGAACAGGATGCCGGAGCGCGACACGGGCGAATCATAGGGCACGAGCGCGACTTCGCCCAGATAGCAGGAGCCTTCATCGAATTCCACGAGTTTGCGCAGCGCGTCCGCTTCTTTCTCCGCGCCGAAGTCCACGACTTTGCCGTTTTCGAAGCGCAGCCAGAAGTTTTCGATCACGCGGCCCTGGTAGCTGAGCGGCTTGGACGCGTAAACAATGCCGTTGGTCCCGGTTTTTTCGGGCATACAGAAGCACTCTTCCGTGGGGATGTTGGGGTCAAAATAGACGCCTTTCGGCGTGAAGCAGCCGCCGCCGACCCAGATGTGGTCCTTCACCAGGCCCACGGTGATGTCCGTGCCCAGGCCGCTGGTAAAGTGCAGGGCGGTGAACTGGCGGTCCGTCAGTTTTTCGCCGTAGCGCATCAGGTTTCCGTCGTGCTCGTCCCAGGCGGCGATGGGATCGCCGTCCTCCGTGACGCGGGAAACGGAGAAGATCGCCTCCTCCAGTCTGTCAAAGGCTTCCTGCTCTTCCAGATCCGGGAAGATCTTCCGGGCCCATTCCGGAGACGGCAGGCCCAGCACGCACCACTGGCCCTCGTTGTTCATGGTGTAGGCGCGCAGAGGGCGCATTTTTCTGGAGACAGCGACGCTTGCGGCGTGGATCTTCTCGGGGTCCAGGCCGTCCAGCGCCCCGGGGGCGTCCGAGCGGACGGTCAGATAGCAGGCGCCGGCGTCGTTATTCGTCTTCCGCCTGTCGAAGGCCCACTGCGGGACCTCCTCAAGAGTTTCCTTCGTCTGGTAGGTGTAATCCAGGCGCGTCAGTTCCGTATCGCTCCAGTTCACTTCCACATAGCGGGCGCCGGCCTCGTAAGCTTCCTTGACAAGGAGACGGACGAACGCGGCATCGCGCACGGCGGCGCTGATGACGACGGGCTGGTCTTTCTGGACGTTCACGCCCTTGCGGACAGCCAGCTTCGCGAGTTTTTCATAATAGACAGCGGATAACATAAGCGTCACTCCCGACAATAAAATTATTCAGATTTATCATATCAGAAAACGGAGGGATTGAAAAGCCGCGCGGCAGCAATTATACTGAAGATGCTATGAAGATTCTTGCGCTATCCGAAAACACCACAAGCGATCCCCGGCTGGGGACGGAGCACGGCCTCTCGCTCTATATCGAGGCCTGCGGAAAGAAGATCCTGTTCGATACCGGGCAGGGCGATTTATTTGCGGAAAATGCCGCGGTGCTGGGCGTCGATCTGGCTGCCGTGGATCTGGCGGTCATCTCTCACGGTCATTATGACCACGGCGGCGGGATCGCGCGGTTTTTAAAGGAGAACCGGAAGGCGCCCGTATACGTGAGTTCCTATGCGTTTGAGCGGCATTTCAATGCGGCGGGGAAGGATATCGGCCTGGATCCGGCGCTGCAGGGCGACGTCAGGATCCGTCCCGCCGGAGACAGGACCGAGCTTGCTCCGGGCATCACGCTGCTCTCCCGCGGCGGCCGCCCGTGGCTTTTCCCGCTGCAGACGGGCGGTCTGCAGAAAGGGACCCCGGGCCGCCTCGTCCCGGAGGATTTCCGCCATGAGCAGTACCTGCTGATCGAAGAAAACGGCCAGCGCGTCCTCTTCAGCGGCTGCTCCCACCGCGGCATCCTCAACATCTCCGCCTGGTTCAAGCCCGACGTCCTGATCGGCGGCTTCCACTTCTTCCGCCTCCCCCTGGACGACACCCTCGCCTCCTACGCCGACCGCCTGAACGACACCGGCATCCGCTTCCTCACGTGCCACTGCACCGGCGCCGAACAATACGCCTTCCTGCAGCCCCGCATGCCCCGCCTGTCCTACCTGGCCGCCGGGGACGAAGTCGAACTCTGAGGCGGCAGAAAGATGACAGGGGGGACGGTTCTTTTGTCACAAAAGATGACAAAAGAACCGTCCCCCTGTCACGTGTTCCCGTGCGCCCTGCCACGCGCGGTCATTTCATTCTGTTCATCGACTCTCTCATTTGTTCGTCCAATGACTGATCCACGGCCACGAACTGCTCGGACTCGCTTTCTTTGCTGCCGCGGATCCGCTCATTCATTTTCCTG
>CADBQE010000028.1 GCA_902796695.1 uncultured Lachnospiraceae bacterium | reverse complement strand
GGGCGGCGAAGCCTGCGGTTATGTCAAAGAATGGAACATCAACGGCGAGACCGTAACGCTGGGAGTGGAAAAATGGCAGAACTGAAAATAGACAAAACAGTCCTGAAGCAGCGGATCCAGGAATTCCTGAAACTGCAGATGGTCTCCTCCGTGGAGGAAGCCACGCCGGAGCAGCTCTACACCGCGCTGTCCATGGCCCTGAAAGAGCAGTTCATGGACGCCTGGACCGAGACCCAGAAGCGGGTCAAGGCCGAGGACCGCAAGATGGTCTACTACATGTCCATGGAATTCCTGATGGGCCGTGCCCTGGGCAACAACCTGATCAATCTGGGGGCGCAGCAGGCCGTGAAAGAGATCCTGGACGAATACGGCATCGACCTCAACGTGATCGAGGACCAGGAACGCGACTGGGCGCTGGGCAACGGCGGTCTGGGCCGGCTGGCGGCCTGCTTCCTGGATTCCCTGGCCTCGCTGGGCTATCCGGCCTACGGCTGCGGCATCCGCTACAAATACGGCATGTTCCGCCAGAAGATCGAAAACGGCTATCAGAAAGAAGTCCCGGACGACTGGCTCAAAAACGGCAACCCGTTTGAGGTCCGCCGGGCTTACCATACCAAGGAGATCCGCTTCGGCGGCTATACCCGCGGCGAATATGACGAAAACGGCCGCGTGCGCTTCTATCATGAGGGCTATTACTCCGTGCTGGCCGTTCCCTACGACATGCCCGTGGTCGGCTACCGCAACGGTCTGATCGACACCCTGCGCATCTGGAGCGCGGAGCCCGTGGAGCAGCTGGAACTGTCCTCCTTCGACGCGGGCGACTACGCCGGCGCGGACGCCGCCAAAAACACGGCGGAGACCATCTGCAAGGTCCTCTATCCGAACGATAATCACTACACCGGCAAGGAACTGCGCTTAAAGCAGCAGTACTTCTTCGTTTCCGCCACCCTGCAGCGCGCCGTGGAACGCTATATGGAAACGCATGACGACATCCACGGCCTGCCGGACAAGGTCTGCATCCAGATGAACGACACGCACCCCGCCGTCTCCGTGGCGGAACTGATGCGCATCCTGCTGGATGACTACGACCTGGAATGGGACGAAGCCTGGGACATCACGACCCGGACCTGCGCCTATACCAACCATACCATCATGGCGGAAGCTTCCGAGAAATGGCCCATCGACCTGTTCTCCCGCCTGCTGCCCCGCATTTACCAGATCGTGGACGAGATCAACCGCCGCTTCGTCAGCGAAGTGCGGCACCGCTATCCGGGCGATGAAAGCAAGATCCGCAGCATGGCGATCCTGTACGAAGGCCAGGTGCGCATGGCGCCGCTCGCCATCGTGGGCAGCTACTCCGTCAACGGCGTGGCCGAGCTGCATACGGATATCCTCAAGAAGCGCGAGTTCCGCGATTTCTATGAGATGACGCCGGAGAAGTTCAGCAACAAGACCAACGGCGTGACCCAGCGCCGCTTCCTGCTGCACGGCAACCCGCTGCTGTCCGAATGGATCACGCGCCACATCGGCTCCGGCTGGATCACGGACCTGGAGCAGATCCGCGGCCTGCTGCCCCTGGCGGCGGACCCGGGCGCCCGGCGGGAATTCATGGCCATCAAGCGGCAGAACAAGCTGCGCCTGGCCGAATACATCCGGGAAAACAACGGCATCGAGGTGAATCCGGATTCCATTTTCGACGTCCAGGTCAAGCGCCTGCATGAATACAAGCGCCAGCTGCTGAACATCCTGCACGTGATGTACCTGTACAACAAGCTGTCGGATTTCCCGGATATGCCCTTCGTGCCCCGGACCTTCATCTTCGGCGCCAAGGCCTCTTCGGGCTATAAGCTGGCCAAGCTGACCATCAAGCTGATCAACAGCGTGGCTGAGGTGATCAATAAAGATCCCCGCATCCAGGACAAGCTGAAAGTGGTCTTTATCGAGGACTACCGGGTATCCAACGCGGAGATCATCTTTGCCGCCAGCGACGTCAGCGAGCAGATCTCCACCGCTTCCAAGGAAGCCAGCGGCACCGGCAACATGAAATTCATGATGAACGGCGCGCTGACGCTGGGCACCATGGACGGCGCGAACGTGGAGATCGTAGAAGAAGTGGGCCGGGAAAATGCCTTTATCTTCGGCCTGAGTGCAGAGGAGGTCATGGCGCACGAGCGCAATCACGACTACGATCCCGTGGCGGTCTTCCGCGAAAATGACGAGCTGCGCCGTGTCGTGATGCAGCTGGTGAACGGCTTCTACAGCCCGGACGATCCGGAACTGTTCCGCCCGCTCTACGATTCGCTGCTGACCGATAAAGTAAACGGCCGTGCCGACATCTACTTCACCCTGCTGGATTTCGCTTCCTATGCCGCCGCGCAGGAGGCCGTGGAAGCCGCTTACCGCGACCGCGAGCGCTGGGCCGCCATGGCCATCCGCAACGTCGCCTGCAGCGGCAAATTCTCCTCCGACCGCACGATCGAGGAGTATGTCCGCGATATCTGGCACCTGGAAAAGATGGTATAAACCCGGGAAATGAATTACCGAAGCGGAGAATGAACTATGAAAGACATGGAAAAAACATACAGCCCCGCCGGGATCGAAGACAGACAGTACGCCCGCTGGGAGAAAAACGGCTATTTCAAAGCGGACGCGAAGTCCCCGAAGAAGCCCTATACGATCGTCATGCCGCCGCCCAATATCACGGGCCAGCTGCATATGGGCCACGCCCTGGACAATACGCTGCCGGATATCCTGATCCGCATGAAGCGGATGCAGGGATTTGAGACCCTGTGGCTGCCCGGCACGGACCACGCCTCCATCGCGACCGAAGCCAAGGTCGTGGAATCCATGCGGGAAGAAGGCCTGACCAAAGACATGCTGGGCCGGGAAGCCTTCCTGAAGAGGGCC
>CADBQE010000027.1 GCA_902796695.1 uncultured Lachnospiraceae bacterium | reverse complement strand
GGTTGTCATCGGGTTGCTCTTCGCTATGCCGGCGCCGGCGTAGGCAGCCAGAGCGACAGGCGGCGTAATGGCGGACAGGCAGGCGAAATAGAACACGAACAGGTGCGCGGTCAGCAGCGGCAGGCCCAGGCCCGTCAGCGCCGGAGCCAGAATGGAGGCGCCGATAACGTAAGCCGACGTGGTAGGCAGGCCCATGCCCAGGATGATGCACGCGATGGCCGTGAACAGCAGGGACAGGAACAGCTGGCCGCCCGCGGCGTTGATCATGGCATCGCCGAATTTGGCGCCCAGACCGGTCCGGGCCACCATGGACACTACGATGCCGGCGCAGGCGCAGCCGGCCACGATGGACAGCGCATTGAAGCTGCTCTTCACCAGGGACTTCGGGATATCCTTATAAGTGAAGCGTTTTTTCTTGTCGACCAGCATGACGATCGGGATGGAAGCCGTACCGATCAGAGCCGCCATGACGGGGGAGTACTGGGCGATCAGCAGAGCCCAGACCAGCACCGCGATAATGACGAGGTACATCCAGCCGTCCTTGAACACCTTGCGGGTCTTCGGGATCTGGTCCTTGGGCAGCAGTTCAACGTCGCCGATCTCGCCCTGTGCGTAGACCGCGATGCCGGCGCCGATAAAGTACAGCACGGCGGGGATCACGGCCGCTTTTACGATCGTGGTGTATTTCTCAAGCGTAAAGGCCACCATCAGGAAGGCGCCGGACCCCATAACAGGCGGCAGGATCTGACCGCCGGTGGAAGCCACGGCTTCCACGCCGCCCGCGAAATCGGGTTTGTAGCCGCGGGATTTCATTAACGGGATCGTGAAAGTACCGGTACCCACAACGTTTGCAACCGCGGAACCGTTGATGCAGCCCATCAGAGCGGAGGCCACAACGGCGGACAGAGCGGGGCCGCTGCGCAGCTTGCCGGTCAGGGAAAGGGCCATATCGTTGATGAAATTGGAGCATCCGGAAGTTTCCAGGAAAGCGCCGAACATGACGAACATGAAGATAACGCCGGCGGAGACCGAGATGGTAGTGCCGAAGAGGCCGTCCAGGTCAAGCGCCATATACTGGAACAGCTGCTTGAACGTGTACTTGGCGTGGCCCAGGCGTCCCTGGATCAGGTGGCCCCAGCGGGCATAGGCGAAGAAGATCAGTGCCAGGATCGGCATGACGTAGCCCAGACAGCGTCTGGCGCCTTCCAGCACCAGGATGAACAGGATGCAGCCGGCTACGGCCGCCCAC
The DNA here is from genome assembly GCA_902796695.1 of uncultured Lachnospiraceae bacterium. GTDB lineage: Bacteria > Bacillota > Clostridia > Lachnospirales > Lachnospiraceae > UBA6987. The sequence continues at coordinate 3,466 of CADBQE010000027.1, read as the reverse complement.
TTGCCGGGCATGCCGAGGTTGTCGGACAGGTGATCGTATTCATACCAGGCCATGACAACCGCAGCCCACAGCGCGATAATGCAGATCACGTCGATGGCGCGGGTCACAAAGCGGAAAGCCGCATTGCCCGCGAATCGATCCTTGAACACGTGCTCATACAGCGGCATGGTCAGGAACAGGATCGTGAAGGCCAGCGCCACATGGATCCCGCGCTCGGGGATTACACCCTTGATGCTGTTCGGGATGAAGGTCCAGGGTCCCCAGAAGACCTTGATGATGTGGTAGATGGCCATGGCGAATGCGACAACGATCGCGATTCTGCCCCAGATGCTGTTCTTGCTTGTTTCAAGCTTCTGCGCAGCAGCCAGATCTGCGTCAAGGGAATTAACATCGATTTCCTTGGCTGTTTTTTCTTTCTTCATCGGTTGCTCCTTTTTCTTTGTTTTCTTAAGTGAAATAGGGGTCAAACTCTTATAACTGAATCAATATAACACAGTCTCCCCCCGACTGCAAGCGGATTTCACCGATTCTTCATGATTTTTTCACAAATTTCCGCTATTCGACGAATCGATTTTTTATATCTTTCGGGCCGGTCCGGGCACCCCGTCACATGTCGGAAAAACTGTCTCTTATTTTCAGGCTGTCGGTCTGTCGAAAGGCGGAAATCGCCTCTGTCTCGCGTCCGGATCTTTCACTCCCGGTCCAGCTCATCCGCGATCAGCGGATTCAGGACCCGGATGTAGGTTCCTTTCATGCCCGACGAGCGGGACTCTATGATTTCCGCGCTTTCCAGTTTCCGCATCGCATTGACAATCACGGAGCGGGTGATCCCCATCCGGTCCGCGATCTTGCTGGCCACCAGGATCCCTTCCTGACCGTTTAATTCTTCCAGTATGCAGCGGACCGCTCCGAGTTCGGACGCGGACAGTGTGGCCGCCGCCGAGCGGGCCGCCTGCTGCATGCGGAATTCCCGCGACGCTTCTTCGCTTAACGAGCGGCGCATCTCCAGGCCGATGATCATGGTAGCATGCTCGGTCAGAATGATGTCGTCCACGTCAAAGCTCCGGTCCTCCCGGTAAATAAACAGGGTGCCCAGCCGCACGCGGGAGATCTCCACCGGCGCGATGATGGCGCGAAGCAGCCGGCAGGCTTCCTCTTCAAACCCCAGGGCCTGCAGACTGGCATTTTCCTGTGTGGAAAGGATGTTAAGCAGGCGTTCATTCAGTTCCGCAGGCAGGAAATCCCCCACCTGCAGCCCCGGCCACAGCGCCGGAAACGCCGGCTGGCTCAGGCCCAGCACCTTCCCCTTGCTGCTGATCACCACGACCCCCGCGCCAAACTCCACGCTCAGGACCCGGGAGATGTCCCCGAAAGAAACAACGTTGCTGTCATCGTAATGCAGCAGTTTATTGATTCTTCTCATCTTGTCCAGTAATTGTACGCTCATTTTTCGCCTCCTGCTGGATAAATAGATTTCACTTCGAAAACATATTTTCATATTATCACGATTTTGTCGGGACTGCAAGCAATATTCAGACAATTCAAAATTTTATTTTCCCCAACAAAAAACGGCCGTCATCCGACAGCCGTCCTGTGCACATTATGCCGCCGTCTATGGCACCGCCCCCATGCTCCGGATTCACGGGAAGATCCTGTTTTTCTCCCGGCGCGGCGTGTCTGCATCCTTAATGACTCAGTTCTCCCTCTCTCTGAATAAAGCCGGCGATTTCATTCAAAACACTTTGATCGGTCGGATGATACAGGAAACTGCGTTCTCCGTCTCCCGGGGCAACAGCGACCAGGCCGCCCGAGAGGAATTCGATCCGGCAGCTCTCTTCCGCATCCGATCCCCACGACAGGAATACGGAAGCGGTTTTATCACTGCCGCTTACCGAAATGCCGTTCCACAGCCAGCTGACCAGATTCCGCAGGTCCTGCCGGTATCCGACCGAAGACAGAATCTTTATCATTTCCGCCTGCTTTTCCGGTCTGCCGGATATATCGAGCACATACGTATCCACTTTCAGGTTCCCGTTTTCAGTCGCAAAAATGACCGCATTCGCCCGGGCTTTGCTGAATCCGGTTTCCGGCATATTGCCTATCCGCGTCAGAGCGCGCGGCCAGAAACGCCACACGCCGAGCAAAATCAAAACAGCAGCTGCAATAATAAGAAGCACTCTTTTTTGCATTCGCATCATAAACCTCCTTTTTCATGCATCACCGCGTCAGGAAATGTCTGACACTCCAATCTCCTTCCTTTAGAGGAGCTCTCTTGTACTTCCTGCTCATATTCTTTTTCTACATTTTACATTTTTGTAAAGAATTCGTCAACAATATGCTAAGTTCTCTCAAAAATCTCCATCGATTCATTCTTTCGGAAGTTCTGCTTTCGGAGATTTCTTTGCCCAATCAAGGAGTTTCCGTATTTGGCGCTCATTTTTCAACAGAGCATTGACTGCCTTTATCACATAGACGAATAGAAGGTAAAAATGTCTCACCTTGTTTTCGATAATTCTTGTCCGTGGCTGTATGCCGCCAGCTTTCTTATCTTTATCTTCTACCGGTAAATGCAGGTAAAACTCAGCCAGCAGGTCGGGCGTCTGTTAAAAATATCTTTCGAATACAGTTCTCCTCTGTCCATTCCCAGCAGAATCCGCACGGAATCTCCGGGTTTCAGGGCACCGTCCCAATGCTCCAGATTCACGGGAAGCTCCTGCTTTTCTCCCGGCACGGCGTGTCTGCATTCCGGAAAATGGTCAAAGATCAAGGCAGAATTCAGACCTACATCCACCCAGTGTTCTCCGTCCTTCTTCTGACATACATACCAGTCGGCCGCACTCAGCTGCCACGCGGTAAGAGCAAAGCAGGAATAGGTTTTGTCCTCCGGATTCTCAAAAGACATCCACAGGACGTGATCCGCATCCAGACGGCACTCAGCCTTCCATTTTGCAGTGTCCAGCAGCTTGTAATTCAATTCCTCCCCGGCAGAGGAAGCCTTCTCCGTGCGCGGAGAGCAGGAAGTAAACAGCAGGGAGAAAGCCATCATAGAAAGCAGAATCGCTCCCAACCGGATAGTTTTTTTCATCATTTGCGATCTCCTCTTTAGTTTGTTTTCATTTTGTACGCTTTACGACATAGCATTGAATACTCTCGTTATTGTGACTTTTCCTCTTCGCCGTCAAGAAAGCGACGGTAGCTTTCTGCGCCGATAATTCCCCTGTTTTTCCCCCTTGATCGTTCATGTCCATCCCTCCTCTACTTATATAACAACCCGGAAGGCCGAAAACGGACATGCCAAACCAGATTTTTCAAAAAAAAATATTATATTCAGAAGTGCCCGGAGGTTTCTCTCCCCCCGGGCAGGTAATATCATCAGAATTTCAGAAGATCAGAAGCCGAAAACGGCGGCGGCTTCTTTCATATTGGCACGGATCGCGACTCCGAAGGGACATCTGGTCTCGCAGGC
>CADBQE010000026.1 GCA_902796695.1 uncultured Lachnospiraceae bacterium | reverse complement strand
TGGCGTGTGGTATTGGAATTTTCCGCGCGGAACGTGGGGCCGAAGGTGTAAATGTTGCGGAAGGCCTGGGCGAAGGTCTCGCCGTTAAGCTGGCCGCTGACCGTTAGAGAAGTCTGCTTGCCGAAGAAGTCCCGGCTGTAGTCCACTTTGCCGTCTTCGGTCAGGGGCAGGGCATCCATGTCCAGCGTGGTGACCTGGAACATTTCACCGGCGCCTTCGGCGTCGCTGCCGGTGATCAGGGGCGTGTGCACGTAGACAAAGTTCCGCTCCTGGAAGAAGCGGTGAATGGCATAGGCCGCCAGCGAGCGGATCCGGAAGGTGGCGGAGAACAGGTTGGTGCGGGGACGCAGATGCGGGATGGTCCGCAGGAATTCCACGCTGTGGCGCTTGGGCTGCAGCGGGTAATCCGGCGTGGACGCGCCTTCCACCGCGATCTCGCTTGCTTTCAGTTCAAAAGGCTGCTGCGCGCCGGGTGTAAGCACAACGCGGCCGCTCACGATCAGCGCCGCCCCGACGTTGATATGCGAGACCTCATCGAAATTCGGCAGGTCGCTCTCGTAGACCACCTGCAGGGATTCAAAGAAGGTCCCGTCGTTCAGCATGATAAACCCGAAGGTTTTGGAGCCACGCCGGTTTCGGACCCAGCCTCCCACACGGACTTCGCGGTCCGCATAGGCGTCCGGATCCCGGAAGAGTTTTTTCAGTTCAAGCAGGTCTATCATAAGCATGCCTCCAGATACTCATATATTTCTTCTCTTCCCTCCTTGGTCTGGGCCGACCAGGGAAGAACCACCGCTTCTTTCGGCAGTTCCAGCCCCTCCCGAAGGAGTTTCAGCTGCTTTTGCCGCTGGCTGCGGTTGATTTTGTCCAGTTTTGTGGCGATCACCACCGGTTCAAAGCCGCCTTCGCGGATCCACCTGGCCATCTGCCTGTCGTTCGCCGTCGGCTCATGCCGGATATCCGTCAGCAGGAAGATGCGCTTAAGCGACGGGCTGGTCTTCAGATAGCGCTCGATCATTTTCCCCCAGGCTTCTTTTTCCTGCGGGGAGACCTGCGCGTACCCGTAGCCGGGCAGATCCACAAAGTAGAAGGCGTCGTTGACGTTGTAATAATTGATGGTCCGCGTTTTGCCGGGCGCGCTGCTGACCCGGGCCAGGGCCTTGCGGTTCATCAGGCCGTTGATGAGGGAGGATTTTCCCACATTGGACCGCCCGGCAAACGCGAATTCCGGCTTTTCGTGGTGCGGGAGCACGCTGGTGATGCCGCAGACCGTTTCCAGATTGACGGATCGGATGATCATGGCCGTCAGCCCAGCTTATTGTTGACGCGCATCTGGCGGCGCTTGGCCGTACCGGCCGGCAGGTCTTCCCGCCGGACGATCTCCGGTTCGCCCGTCCCCTCGATCACTTCCGGCGTGATGGTGCATACGCCGGCGGTTTCGTCGCTGGGGATGCGGAACATCAGGTCCATCATGGCGTTTTCCATGACGGCCCGGAGCCCGCGGGCGCCGATATTGCGTTCCATGGCCTTATGCGCCACGGCCCGCACGGCTTCGTCCGTAAAGACCAGCTTCACGTCATCCATGGCAAAGAGCGCTTCGTACTGTCTGACCAGCGCGTTTTTGGGCTCGGTCAGGATGCGGACCATCGCGTCTTCGTCCAGTTCGTTCAAGGCGACCGTCACCGGCACGCGGCCGATGAATTCCGGGATCAGGCCGAATTTCACCAGGTCCTTCGGCACCACCTGAGAGAACAGTTCGCCCAGCGGACGGTCTTCCTTTTCCACGACCGTTCCGTTAAAGCCGATGCTTCCGCTACCCAGCCGGGACTCCACGATCTTGTCCAGCCCGTCAAAGGCGCCGCCGCAGATGCACAGGATCCCGGTCGTATTGATCTTGATGGTCTCCTGGTACGGATGCTTGCGGCCGCCCTGCGGCGGAACGTTGGCGTCCGTCCCTTCCAGGATCTTAAGCAGCGCCTGCTGCACGCCCTCTCCGGACACGTCCCGCGTGATGGAGACGTTTTCGGACTTTTTCGTGATCTTGTCGATCTCGTCGATATAGATGATGCCGCGTTCCGCACGGGCCACGTCGTTGTCCGCCGCCTGGATCAGCTTGAGCAGGATGTTTTCCACGTCCTCGCCCACATAGCCGGCTTCTGTCCGCGTCGTGGGATCGGACGCCGCAAAGGGTACGTCGAGGAAACGGGCGATGGTCTGCGCCAGATAGGTCTTGCCGGAGCCGGTGGGGCCCAGCATCAGGACGTTGCTCTTCTGCAGTTCCACATCGCCCTGCTGGGCCAGATCGCCGTGCAGGATGCGCTTGTAATGGTTGTACACCGCTACGGAAAGGACCTTTTTGGCCTGTTCCTGGCCGATCACGTATTCGTCCAGGAAGGCTTTGATCTCTTCCGGACGCTTCAGGGTGTCCAGGGACAGGTCCTGCGTGCCTTTTCCGCTTTCCTGCCGGTCCTTGTCCCATTCGTCTTCCAGGATCTGGTAGCAGGTCTCCACGCACTCGTCGCAGATATAGCAGTCGTTCCGCATCGGGCTGGCGATCAGGTGCTCCACCAGGGACTGATCCCGGCCGCAGAAGGAACAGGTGCGGGGAATGTCGTTTCTCCTAGTTGCCATGCCAGCTCCTTACGCGCGGTTGGTGATCACCTTGTCCACGAGGCCGTAAGCCACGGCTTCTTCCGCGGTCATGTAATGATCCCGTTCGGTGTCCCGGCAGATCTCTTCGTAAGGTCTTCCGGTATTCTGCGCCAGCAGGCGGTTCAGCATTTCCTTGGTCTTGTCGATCTCTTCCGCCACGATGCGGATGTCGGTCGCCTGGCCCTGGGCGCCGCCGGAAGGCTGATGGATCATCACCTTCGCGTGGGGCAGGATCATGCGCTTGCCCTTCGCGCCGCCGGCCAGCAGGAACGCGCCCATGCTGGCGGCCATGCCCAGGCAGATCGTGGAAACGTCGCATTTCACGAACTGCATGGTGTCATAGATCGCCATGCCGGCGGACACGGAGCCGCCGGGGCTGTTGATATAGAAGCTGATGTCTCTGCCCGGATCTTCCGATTCCAGGAACAGCAGCTGGGCTGTGATCAGGGAAGCCGTGACGTCGTTCACGTCCTCGCTCAGGATCACGATCCGGTCCTTCAGCAGGCGGGAATAGATATCGTAGGTCCGTTCGCCGCGGCTGGTGGATTCCAGTACATAAGGGACTAAACTCATAGCAACTCCTTTAATTGATGCTCCGGCGGATTATTTCGCCTCGGCTACCAGCAGATCCAGGGCCTTCTGGGTGGCCAGATCCTTGTCAAAGCTGGTCAGGGATTCTTCGTCAAAGAATTCCTTCACTTTATCTACGTCCATGCCGTAGCGCTCCGCCAGTTCGGCGTAGCCCTTTTCGCGGTCTTCATCGGTGACTTCCAGCTTTTCGGCGTCCACAATGGCTTCCAGCACCAGACGGCCCTGGATGCGCTTCTTGGCCTGATCCTTATACTGGTCGATGATCTGAGGCATGGTCATGCCGGTG